>NZ_JAFCXE010000006.1:0-280225 GCF_049897905.1 Pararhizobium sp. PWRC1-1
GTTCAGGTTCGGGTATCAAAAGCGGGCGGAGGACCAGAGCCAGCAAACGGTCTCCAACGACCGGGATCCCGACGGCCTTCCGCCCGCCCCCATTAAAGCACAGTTCAGACACACAGGATTCCTGTGACAGGCACAGGAATGACGGAGGTTTTGACAATCGCAAATTTCCCAAGCGACCTCCCAAATGACGAGAAAATAACTTTTCCTACAGTCTAAACGGCAAAGCCATTGTTTTTCATCCGCCACCCGCACCGGTGCGACTCGAAAGGCCTTGAGCGGCAGGCACTGCGCTGCATCGTGGCAAAATTGCGCCGTGCGCAACCGCGCAAACATTAAGTTTCTTTAATTTGAAACCGCCAAAAACCCGGCCTAGCGTTACAGTCGAACCGGGAGCCGCCGGCGGCTCCCCAGCCGCGACGCGACGGGCTTCGGACGGTTTCGAGACGGTCCCGTGTGCGGGACCAAACAAGGACGACACCATGCGTGCTCTTCTGACCTCATTGACGATCCTCAGCGCCATCACCCTTTCATCGGCTGCTTTTGCTGCCAGCACGACCACCGGCACGATCCGCGCGATCGATGCAAAGGCGATGACGGTGACCTTGAAGAACGGCACCAAATACATGCTGCCGGCGTCCTTCAAGAATCCGGGGCTCAAGGTTGGTGAAAAAGTGACGATCGCCTATGAGACGATGGGTAAGAAGCATCAGGCAACCGCCGTGACGCCGGTTATGCACTGATACCGGTCGCATGAGCGTCCCCGATCGCGGCCAGACGCTTCGGGATCATGCAGAAGCGGGCTGGAACCCATGATGGGTTCCAGCCCGTTTTCGTTTGAGCAAGGCCAGTGCTAATGCGCGCTCACCCCTGTGCGACGCCAAACGTCTCGAAGACCAGGCCGTCGTCGCTGTCCTTGGCCAGGCTCTTGATCTCGGCGATGCGGGCGCTGACGGCCTGGGCGTCGGAGAAGACAAAGCCCTCCGGCAGGATGAGAACGGCGATCGAGCAGCGCATCAGCGGAAAGACGGTGGTCTCGCCGCTGCGGCCATGGCCGGTCATATAGCCGGCCTCGCGATGTTCCGGCGAATAGAGTTGGCGCACGTCGCTGCGGAATTCCGACAGGACGCGGAAGAGAACGGTCGCAATCTCCTCGCGCGTCCAGCCGCTGACGCCGATGAAGAAATCGTCGCCGCCGACATGGCCGAGAAACTTTTCCTCGCCGATGAAGTGGCGGCGCATCAGGGCGGCAAACAGCGAAATCGCCAGATCACCCTTCTGGAAACCGTAATGATCGTTGAACGGCTTAAAGCTGTCGAAATCGCAATAGCAGAAGTAGCGCGCTTCATCGGCATCAAGCACGGCACCCTGCACGTAATCGCGAATGGCGCGGTTGCCGGGGAGGCCGGTCAGCGGGTTCTGCTCCTGCGCTGTCTTCAACTGCTTTTCGCTGATGATCTTCAGGAGCGACGACGCCGACAGAATGCCGGCATAGCGCATGTTTTCCGTCAGAATCACGCAATCGCTGCCATCCATACCGGCAAAGATCTTCAGCATCTCATCGGCCGGCGTCTCCAGATCGGCGATCGGCGCCGGGCTGACGAAATGCGAGATATGGCGCTGATAGAGGTGGTTCTTCAGGAGATCGCGGCCGAAGGGATGATAGATCATTTCCTTGACGTGATATTCATGCAGCACGCCGCGCGGTTCGCCATTGGCGTTCAAAACCGGGAAGAAGCTGCGCTGCGGCGAGCGGCGGAACAGTTCGAACACCGAATCCAGATCGTCGTTCTCGCGCAACGCCGGCACCTGTTCGATCTGCTTGCGGATCAGGATGCTGTCCAGCGAGGTCGATTGGCGCCGCGCGCCGGCGGTCTGCTCCAGATGCGGATAGGCCGGCTGCAGATCGGCGAGATGCACGGTGGGACGGGCGACGAAATAGCCCTGGACGAGATCGCAGCCGAGATCGCGGCAGATGGCAAATTCGGCTTCGGTCTCGACCCCTTCGGCGATCACCCTTGTGCCTAGAACATGGGCGGTGTTGACCGTATGGCGCACCATATGGCGTTTGCGCGGGCTGGATTCGATGCCGGAGATGAAATGCCGGTCAATCTTCAGATAGTCCACCGGCTGGTCGCAGAGCAGTTTCAAACCGTTGAAGCCGACACCGAAATCATCGATCGCCAGCTTGAAACCCGCCAGCCGCAGCCGTTTCACCAGGCCGGAAAAATCCGGCATCTTGCCGCTGTCGAAGCGTTCCGACAGTTCGAAGCAGATCGACGACGGCGGAATATTCGATCGTTTGAGGTGCTTGCCGAGCCGCTCGACGAGATCACCTTCCTGGCCAATCAACCGGCTGTCGAAATTGACGAACAGGGTGCGCGCGGAGAAATCCGGCAGGCTGGCAAACCCCGCAAAGGCGCGGGTGTTGATCATGTGCTCCAGTGCCAGGAGCTGGCCCGCCTCCTCAGCCTTGTCGAGCAGTTCGATCGGCGATTTGAAGCCCAGCCGCTCGAAGCCGCGCATCAGCGTTTCGTAACCGAACACGGCCCCTGTGGCGATCTCGGCGATCGGCTGAAAGGCATTTTCGATCGCAAGCTTGGCAAGCGTGACGATCTGGTCATCACCAAAGCGGCGCAGGGACAGCATTTCGGCGGGAACGGCGGACATGCGGGAACTCCGGAGACGGATGAGATCACGCGCAAGATCGTTCCGCAGGCCTGAATTTTCCGTTTCCCCAACATGACAGTTTGATGAAAGTTCAATGACTGCCGTAAGTTAGCGGCACAACGCAGGCACGGCCCTACAACCCGCCACTACCCTTTGGCGAACACTCCGAAGGCGATGAGGGCAAGGCCCTGCATGACCAGATCGATGGCCAGGAACAGGCCAAGGATCCACAGGCTGTTGACCGGCCAGCCGGCCGCAATGATCAGGCCTGCGATGAGCGTGACGAGACCGCCGAGCGCGATCCATCCCCACCCGGCGAGCGGCCGCAATTTGAACGCCGTCCAGATCCGGAAGCCTCCGGCGATCACCAAGGCAATAGCCATCAGCAACGTCAGAGCGGCTGAGGCGAGCAACGGGTTGAGGAAGGCAAAGACGCCGGCGATCGTGTAGCAGGCACCGCTGAGGATCCAGTAGAACACGCTTTCCCACTTCTTGACGCGGAAGGCCTGCATCAGGTGCAGCACGCCGCCGATCAGCATGATCATGCCGACATAATAGACGGAGGCGACCGTCGCGGCCATGACATTGCCGAAGGCAATGCCGCCGCCCATGATCAGCGCCACGCCAAGGGCGACAAACCATCCCCATTTTTCCTTCAACGAGGGCCTGCGAGCAATATTGACAGCTTCAACCATGATGCAACCTCCAGGTATTTCATCATCGACACATGTAATCCTGGATAGAATAAAAACATTTTAAAATACGCTGCCCGGCTGCGAAATTTCGCGTTCAAATCTTCAGCGCCAGGAGCACCGCACCGCAGCCGACCATGCCAACGCCGAGCCAATGGGCTGGGGAGAGCCGCTCGCCGAGGAACAGCACCGCGAACATGGCCACCAGCACGACGCTCAACTTATCGACCGGCGCGACCTGCGCGGCGTTGCCCATTTTCAGCGCCCGGAAATAGCAGAGCCAGGACGCACCCGTTGCCAGCCCCGACAGGACCAGGAACAGCCAGCTTCTGCCCGACACTGTCACTGGCGCCTGCCAGTTGCCCGTCAGGAACAGCATCAGGGCGATGGCAAGCAGAATGACAATGGTGCGGATGAAGGTGGCGAAATCGGAATTGACGTTTTCGATGCCGATCTTGGCGAAGATGGCGGTGAGAGCAGCAAAGGCCGCCGATAGCAGCGCCCATGCCTGCCAGGATAAAAACAGCGATTTCATGGGCGCACATCCTCCTGCTCTGCCGCTCGGCGCGGCCATTGCCAGTTGAAGCCGGGCCTGTTTCAATGGCAAGAAAATCCTTGGTCACAGTCTCGATTTTTTATTGATTGATGGATCAATCAAAAATACACTGGCGGCAACAAAGGGAACAGCGATGCCGAAAGTCGGAATGGAACCGGTGCGCCGCAAGGCGCTTGTGGATGCGGCATTGCATGTGATCGGCGACCAGGGCACGCTGTCGGTGACCATGTCCGACATCGCGCGGCAGGCCGGCGTTTCGGCGGCGCTCGCCCATCATTATTTCGGCAGCAAGGAGCAATTGCTGGTCGAGACGGTGCGCTCCCTTCTGAAGCAGTTGCGTGACGATACAGTGAGGGCGCTGAGAGCCGCTGCATCGCCGCGCCAGCGGTTGTCGGCGATCGTGCGGGTGAGCTTCCAGGCCGACCAGTTCGCGCCGGAGACCATTGCCGCGTGGCTCGCCTTCTACTCCGAGGCGCAGCGTTCGGAAGAGACGCGGCGGTTCCTGGTCATCTATGCGCGCCGGCTGCATTCCAATCTTGTCGCCAATCTCAAGCAGCTCTGTGTCGCAGATGATGCGCAGCGCATCGCAGAGGGCACGGCGGCGATGATCGACGGGCTTTATATTCGCCGGGCGCTCGGCTCCTCGCCGGTGACGGCGGACGCTTCGATTGCGCTCACCGACGATTACATCACGCTCAATCTCAACGCCCGCCAGACACAGGAACATGCCGCATGACCCGGCCGAACATTCTGATCATCATGGTCGACCAGCTGAACGGAAAATTCTTTCCCGATGGTCCGGCGGACTTCCTGCACGCGCCGCATATGAAGGCGCTGGCCAAGCGCTCGGCCCGCTTCCGCAACAACTATACCTCCTCGCCGCTCTGCGCCCCTGCCCGCGCCTCGCTGATGGCGGGTCAATTGCCCAGCCGGACGCAGGTCTATGACAATGCCGCCGAATATGTCTCGTCGATCCCGACCTATGCCCACCACCTGCGCCGCGCCGGCTATTACACGGCGCTTTCGGGCAAGATGCACTTCGTCGGACCCGATCAGCTGCACGGCTTCGAGGAACGGCTGACGACGGATATCTACCCCGCCGATTTCGGCTGGACGCCGGATTACCGCAAGCCGGGTGAGCGGATCGACTGGTGGTATCACAATCTCGGTTCCGTCACCGGCGCCGGCGTCGCCGAGATCACCAACCAGATGGAATATGACGACGAGGTGGCGTTTCTGGCCAACCAGAAGATCTATCAGCTGTCGCGCGAACACGGTGACGAGGCCAGCCGCCCATGGGCCGTGACGGTCTCCTTCACCCACCCGCACGACCCTTATGTCGCCCGCCGGAAATTCTGGGACCTCTACAACGGCTGCGACCAGCTTCTGCCGGAAGTCGGCGAGATCCCGCTTGTAGACCAGGACCCGCATTCGCAGCGGCTGATCCATGCCTGCGACTACCAGAATTTTTCGGTGACCGAGGAGAACGTCAGGCGTTCACGGCAGGCCTATTTCGCCAATATCTCCTATCTCGACGAGAAGGTCGGCGAACTCGTCGATACGCTGACCCGCACCCGGATGCTGGATGATACGCTGATCCTGTTCTGCTCGGATCACGGCGACATGCTCGGCGAGCGCGGATTGTGGTTCAAGATGAACTTCTTCGAAGGTTCGGCCCGCGTGCCGCTGATGGTCGCCGGTACCGGCATCACCCCCGGCTTGCATCTGGCGCCAACATCCAACCTCGACCTGACGCCGACACTCTGCGATCTCGCCGGGATTTCGATGGACGAAATCATGCCCTGGACCGACGGCGAGAGCCTGGTGCCGGTGATCAATGGCGCGGAGCGCATCGCCCCGGTACTGATGGAGTATGCAGCCGAAGGCTCCTATGCGCCGCTGGTCGGCATTCGCGAAGGCAAGTGGAAATATATCCATTGCCCGCTTGATCCGGACCAGCTGTACAATCTCGAGGCCGATCCGCTGGAACTGACCAACCTTGCCACCGTGCCCGCAAATGCGCCGACGCTGCGCGCCTTTCAGGCGATGCGCGACAGCCGCTGGGACATGGAAGCCTTCGATTCCGCCGTGCGCGAAAGCCAGGCGCGGCGCTGGGTGGTCTATGAGGCACTGAGGAATGGGGCCTATTATCCCTGGGATCATCAGCCGCTGCAAAAAGCATCCGAGCGCTACATGCGCAATCATATGAATCTCGACAATCTCGAAGTGTCCAAACGCTTTCCGCGAGGGGAATAAAGATGAAAGCCCAGCCACCAGCCTCCCATTTCATCGACGGCGAATATGTCGAGGACATCAACGGCGCCGCCTTCGACAGCATCTATCCGGCCACCGGCGAAGTCATCGCCCGGCTACATGCAGCAACCCCTGCCATTGTCGACAGGGCGATCGCGAGCGCCAAGCGCGCGCAGGGCGAATGGGCCGCCATGAGCCCGACCGCGCGCGGCCGCATCCTGAAACGTGCCGCCGATATCATGCGCGAGCGCAACCGCGAACTGTCTGAGCTTGAAACGCTCGACACCGGCAAGCCGATCCAGGAAACCATCGTCGCCGATCCGACCTCCGGCGCCGATGCGTTCGAATTCTTCGGCGGCGTCGCGGCAGCGGCCCTCAACGGCGACTATATCCCGCTCGGCGGCGATTTCGCCTTTACCAAGCGGGTGCCGCTCGGTGTCTGCGTCGGCATCGGCGCCTGGAACTATCCTCAGCAGATCGCCTGCTGGAAGGGTGCACCGGCGCTGATATCCGGCAATGCCATGGTGTTCAAGCCGTCGGAAAACACGCCGCTCGGCGCCTTGAAGATCGCCGAAATCCTGTTCGAGGCCGGCCTGCCAAAGGGCCTCTACAATGTCATCCAGGGCGACCGCTCGACAGGGCCGCTGCTGGTCAACCACAAGGACGTCGCAAAGGTATCGCTCACCGGCTCGGTCGAGACCGGCCGCAAGGTGGCGGGCGCCGCCGCTTCCCAGCTGAAGCATGTGACGATGGAGCTTGGCGGCAAGTCGCCGCTGATCGTTTTTGACGACGCCGATCTCGAAAGCGCCATCGGCGGCGCCATGCTCGGCAATTTCTATTCGACCGGCCAGGTCTGCTCGAACGGCACCCGCGTCTTCGTCCAGAAGGGCATCAAGCAGAAATTCCTGTCGCGGCTGAAGGAGCGCACCGAAAAGATCATCATCGGCGACCCGATGGTTGAGGAAACCCAGCTCGGCCCGATGGTGTCGCGCGCCCAGCTCGACAAGGTGTTTGCCTATATCGAGAAGGGCAAGGCCGAGGGCGCAACGCTTCTGACCGGCGGCGGCATCCCGAACGATGTGCCGGCTGAAGGCACCTACATCCAGCCGACCGTGTTTGCCGATGTGACCGACGATATGACCATTGCCCGCGAGGAGATTTTCGGGCCGGTGATGTGCGTGCTCGATTTCGACAACGAGGACGAGGTGATCGCACGTGCCAACGGCACCGAGTTCGGGCTTTCGGCCGGTGTCTTCACGTCCGACCTCACCCGTGCGCACCGCGTCGTCGACCGGCTGGAAGCGGGCACACTGTGGATCAACACCTATAACCTCGCCCCCGTCGAAGTGCCGTTCGGCGGGTCGAAGCAGTCCGGTTTCGGGCGGGAGAATTCGCTGGCGGCGCTCAATCACTACACGGAGCTGAAGAGCGTCTATGTGGCGATGAGCCCGGTGCAGGCGCCGTATTGACCTTACCTCCCCCTTGAGGGGGGAGGTCGCGCGGTACGCGCGGGTGGGGGTGATGGTCAGGGACACACAAAGTCACCCCACCCCGTCGCTGCGCTCCGACCCTCCCCCTCGAGGGGGAGGGTGAAAATACAATTCGCCACTCTCCTCCGTCATCCTCGGGCGAGCGTAGCGAGTTCCGGGGATCCAGCAGCGCCGCGTCGGCGGCGCTCAAAACTCCCTTCACGCGGCAGACGCCGCAGGGCTGAATTCCTGTGACAAGCACAGGAATGACGGCAACTTAGGAACCACGCGCAGACAAACCGCAGCCTTGCGGCGGAATGGAACTGAGAAAGAACACGCACCATGCAAAGCGCAGATTTCGTCATCATCGGTTCGGGCTCCGCAGGCTCCGCACTCGCATACCGGCTGTCCGAGGACGGCAAGAACACGGTACTGGTATTGGAGTTCGGCGGCAGCGATTTCGGGCCGTTTATCCAAATGCCGGCAGCGCTCGCATGGCCGATGAGCATGAGCCGCTACAACTGGGGTTATCTGTCCGAGCCCGAGCCGAACCTCAACAACCGGCGCATCACCGCGCCGCGCGGCAAGGTGATCGGCGGGTCGTCGTCGATCAATGGCATGGTCTATGTGCGCGGTTCGATGGAGGATTACAACGAGTGGGAAGCGCTTGGCGCCCGCGGCTGGGGCTATGCCGACGTGCTGCCCTATTTCAAGCGGATGGAAAATTCGCATGGCGGCGAGGACGGCTGGCGCGGCACCGACGGGCCGCTGCACGTGCGGCGCGGCTCCTACAAGAACCCGCTGTTCAAGGCCTTCGTCGATGCCGGACAGCAGGCCGGGTTCGAGCTGACCGACGACTATAACGGCTCCAAGCAGGAAGGTTTCGGCCTGATGGAGCAGACCGTTCATAACGGCCGGCGCTGGTCGGCGGCATCGGCTTACCTCAAGCCGGCCTTGAAGCGCCCGAATGTCGAACTCATCCGCTGCTATGCGCGAAAAATCGTCATCGAGAACGGCCGGGCTGTCGGGGTCGAAATCGAGCGCGGCGGCAAGATCGAGGTGGTGAAGGCCAACCGCGAGGTGATCGTCTCGGCCTCCTCGTTCAACTCGCCAAAACTGCTGATGCTGTCGGGCATCGGTCCGGGCGCGCACCTGAAGGAGATGGGCATCGCGGTGAAGGCCGACCGGCCGGGTGTCGGCGCCAATCTGCAGGATCACATGGAATTCTATTTCCAGCAGGTTTCGACCAAACCTGTCTCGCTCTATTCCTGGCTGCCCTGGTTCTGGCAGGGGGTTGCGGGTGCACAATGGCTGTTCACCAAGTCGGGGCTTGGCATTTCCAACCAGTTCGAGGCCTGCGCCTTCCTGCGTTCCGCCCCCGGCATCAAGCAGCCGGATATCCAGTATCACTTCCTGCCGGTGGCGATTTCCTATGACGGCAAGGCGGCGGCCAAGAGCCACGGTTTCCAGGTGCATGTCGGCTACAACCATTCGAAATCGCGTGGCTCGGTGACGCTGCGCTCCCCCGACGTCAAGGCCGATCCAGTCATCCAGTTCAACTATATGAGCCATCCGGAAGACTGGGAGAAATTCCGCCACTGCGTCCGCCTCACCCGCGAGATCTTCGGCCAGCAGGCGTTCGACCAGTATCGCGGCCCCGAAATCCAGCCGGGCGAGAGCGTAACGACCGACGACCAGATCGACGCCTTCCTGCGCGAGCATCTGGAAAGCGCCTATCACCCCTGCGGCACCTGCCGGATGGGTGACAAGAATGATCCGATGGCAGTGGTCGATCCGGAAACACGCGTCATTGGTGTCGATGGGCTGCGCGTGGCCGATTCATCGATCTTCCCGCATGTCACCTACGGAAATCTCAACGGTCCCTCGATCATGACCGGCGAAAAGGCCGCCGATCACATTCTCGGCAAGCAGCCCCTGCCCCGCAGCAATCAGGAACCGTGGATCAATCCGCGCTGGGAGACCAGCGACCGGTAAAGGTGTTGCAGCTCTGTGGTCATCATCTTCGCGCTGATGGCAGCCTCCGAAACAGTGATCGTCTCGCTATCCTCGATTTCGAAAAGCATGATGTAGTCGGTTGAGCCGAATGGAAATGAGACCGTCCGTACCGAGCGCCCGTCATCGACCGTCTCGGCGGAATGTCCCCCTCACAGAAAGCCGATCCACCTGCCCGCCAGAACCGCACCGATCCACACAGCCAGCGATACAAACGCGGCGAGACGAATGCGGATGGAAAGAAGACCATCCGCAATTGCTGCGCGCCAATGCGGATGAAGATGCAGCAAGAGCGCATTGGCGACGCCGAAACAGAGGAGCGCGACCTTCGTCAGGAAAGCGACATTCGTCGCGTAAGCAAGCGGACGCACGCTGAAAAGGCAAAAGCCGGTGACGATTGCCAGCAGGAGGCCCGTCGCCGCCATGCGCGAGAGGAGCGGGCCGACCACGCTGACGGGCACATGTCCGAAAAACCCGAGCAGCCTCAGGTCAAGCGGCAGGATGGCTCCCACCAAAAGCCCGATCGACAGGATATGTGCGGCATTGACGAAGAGGTACAGCGTCGCCGAGCCGCGCATCGCCACGGCGACGGGCCATGCCCCAATCCATGCCAGAAGATCCGGCCCGCTCATCAATTCGTCCGTATGCGCTCCGGATAGATGTCATAGACCTTGCCGGAAACGGTGATCCGGACGGCTTTCAGTCTTTTCTCTTCGGGATCGAGCGAGCGATTGCCGAGCACAACGACTGAATCGCCGGCCTTTGCCGATCCTTGAACGAAGCCCGACCGTTCCGTCTGCCGGGGATTGCCCAGTTCGATCAGCCAGACGCCATCCGTCTGGGTTTCAACATTCAGCGTCGGATGCGGCGGCGCCATCGAAATCTCGCGGATCGTTCCGGAAAGCTCGATCTGATCGGCCTCGGCCCAGGACCAGCCGTGATGCGCGTAGGCGCTTGCAGTAATCATCATCCCGATGAGGCTACCGGTGACAAAGCGCAAGGAAAATGCTCCGGCCATCTCGTGTCTCCTTTTTTGCGACAGGCGATCAGGAAAAACTGGAGCTACAGATGAAAAGAAAAAGGGCCATCACCGATTCTTGAACAGAAGAAGTTGCCGGCAAACAAAGGTGACGGGGGCCGCCGTTCGTTTTCACCACCTCCCGCTAATTGTAAAGAAGGAATAATCTATCAAATTACTAGGTTTTCTTAGAATTTTCCGGTTCGGAGAGATATTTGCTCTTATCCGCCAACATTAGAAATCCATTTTTCTGTCTTTTGTCACACACGGCTGCGATATTCCCTAACAACACAACAGGATATCCTCCCATGACATCCGCATCGCTTGAAAACCGCGCCATAGCGCTCAACAGCCAGCTGGAAAGCCTCGATCTGTCCGGCCGGCTGGCGCTGATCGCGTCGATCGAGGGCAAATCGGTATTCACCACCAGCCTCGGCATCGAGGATCAGGTCATTACGGCTGCGATCGGTACCGGCAGGCACGGTATCGAGGTTTCGACGCTTCAGACCGGCCGCCTCTTCAACGAGACCGTGGCGCTGATCGACAAGACGGAAGAAACCTATGGCATCCTGATCAAGCGATTCTATCCCGAGCAGGACGATATCGACGCCTATGCGGCCAAGTATGGCTTGAACGGCTTTTACGACAGCATCGAAGCCAGGCATGCCTGTTGCGGCGCGCGCAAGGTGAAGCCTCTTGCGCGCGCACTTGAAGGGGCATCCTTCTGGATCACCGGCCTGCGCCGTGGCCAGTCCGGCAACCGTGCCGACACCCCGTTTGCCGAAGCCGATCTCGACCGTGGCCTGATCAAGATCAACGTGCTTGCCGACTGGGACATCGAAAAGATCCGTGCCCATGTCGCTGATGAAGCGATCCCGGTCAATCCGCTGCATGCCCGTGGGTACCCGTCGATCGGCTGCGAACCCTGTACCCGCGCCATCAAGCCGGGCGAGCCGGAGCGCGCCGGCCGCTGGTGGTGGGAAAACGACGAGACGCGCGAATGCGGCCTCCATGTCGCAGAAACCGCAGCCTCGGCTATCCCGCCAACCTCATCGATCTCAAGCAGCCCGCTTTCCAGCAGCCCCCTCTCCAGCAGCATTGCGCGATAATCCGCGCAGGCTCGTATCACAGACACTCCCGGAGACTTGAAATGCCCAGTACTCTTCCGGAAACGGAACTGCATAATCCGCAGACTGCCAAGACACCGCTCGACCCGCATCTGAAGGCGCTTGAGAACGAGGCGATCCACATCTTTCGCGAAGTGGCCGCCGAATTCGACAAGCCGGTCATGCTCTACTCCGTCGGCAAGGATTCCTCCGTCCTGCTGCACCTGGCGCGCAAGGCGTTCTATCCCGGCCGGGTGCCATTTCCGCTCTTGCATGTGAACACCGGCTGGAAATTTGCCGAGATGATCGCGTTCCGCAACGACATCGTCAAGACATACGATCTCGACTTCATCGAGCACATCAATCCCCGCGGCAAGGCCGAGAACGTCACGCCGTTTACCCACGGTTCGGCGCTGTTCACCGACATCATGAAGACCGAAGGCCTGCGCCAGGCGCTGGATGCCGGCGGTTTCGACGCCGCTTTCGGCGGCGCCCGCCGCGATGAGGAAGCCAGCCGCGCCAAGGAACGCATCTATTCTTTCCGCACGCCCGAGCATCGCTGGGATCCGCGCGCACAGCGTCCCGAACTCTGGAACGTCTATAACGGCATGATCCGCAAGGGCGAAAGCGTTCGCGCCTTCCCGCTGTCGAACTGGACCGAGGTCGATATCTGGCGCTACATCCAGGTGGAAGACATCCCGCTGGTGCCGCTCTACTATGCCAAGGAGCGCCCCTATATCGAGCGCGACGGCATGATGATCCTTGCCGAAGATCCACGGCTGGAATTGCAGCCGGGCGAAACCGTCCAGCACGGCTCGATCCGTTTCCGCACCCTTGGCGACTTTCCGCTGACGGGCGCCATCCCCTCTCAGGCCACCAACCTTGAAGAGGTCATTGCCGAACTGGAAATCGCCACGGTTTCCGAACGGCAGGGCCGCGCCATCGACCGCGATCAGTCCGGCTCAATGGAAAAGAAGAAGCGCGAAGGATATTTCTGATGACCGTTTCCGCAACCGCTCAAGCGACTGAGATTACCACCGGCACGATCACCGCTTTCCCGGCAGTCGAGCCCACGCGCGCGGTGCGCGACACGCGCCCGCTGCGCCTCATCACCTGCGGCAGCGTCGATGACGGCAAGTCCACCCTGATCGGCCGTCTGCTCTGGGATACCAAGGCGGTCAAGGAAGACCAGGCAGCAACGCTGCGCCGTGACAGTGGCAAGCAGAACGATCTCGGCCTGCCCGATTTCGCGCTTCTGCTCGACGGCCTGCAGGCTGAACGTGAACAGGGCATCACCATCGATGTCGCCTATCGCTATTTCGCCACCGACAAGCGCTCCTTCATCGTCGCCGACACGCCCGGCCACGAACAGTATACCCGCAACATGGCAACCGGCGCCTCGACCGCCGACCTCGCCGTGCTATTGGTCGATGCCCGCACCGGCCTTCTGGAACAGACCCGCCGCCATGCGACCATCGCCTCGCTGATGGGCATCAAGCAGTTCGTTCTGGCCGTCAACAAGTTCGATCTCGTCGGTTATGACCGGGCGCGTTTCGACCAGATCACCCACGAATTCCGCGAACTCGCCGTATCGCTCGGCGTGCGCCAGATCACCGCCATTCCGATGTCGGCGCTGAAGGGCGAAAACGTCGTCTATGACGGCAAGGCTTCGATGCCCTGGTACGAGGGCCAGACCTTGGTCGAAGCGCTGGAACTGGCAACCGTCCGCTCCGCCCAGACGGTCGGCTTCCGCCTGCCGGTGCAGCGCGTCTCGCGTCCCGGCGAAAGCTTTCGCGGCTATCAGGGCACGGTTGCCGGCGGTTCCGTCAAGCCTGGCGACAGTGTCGTCATCCTGCCCTCCGGCATGGTTGCCAACGTCACCAAGATCGTCACCTTCGATCTGGTGCGCAACGCCGCCGTTGCTGGCGATGCGATCACCCTGGTGCTCGACCGCCAGGTCGACGTGTCGCGCGGCGACATGATCGTTTCGCTCGAAAGCCAGCCGCAGGTCGGTCTCGATTTCGATGCCCATCTGGTTGCCCTGCAGTCGGAAGGCATTCAGCCGGGCCGGCGCTACTGGCTCAAAAGCGGCTCACGGCGCCAGCGGGTCACCGCCAACCCGTTCAGCCAACTTGACCTGAAGACCGGCAATTGGCACCAGCGGACGGGCGTCCTGGCGATGAACGGCATCGGCAAAGTCCATCTTTCCTTCGATGAGAATGCCGTTTTTGACGCCTATGAGCAGAACCGTACCACCGGCGCCTTCATCCTGATCGATCCGGACACTAACAACACGGTGGCGGGTGGCATGATCACCGCCAAGCGCTCCTCGGTGACCGGCCTTCGTTCGGACGAGACCCGCGTGGTTCTCTCGCTACCGGCTGATCTGGCCGACCAGCTGATGGCAACCGAGCTGTTCTCCCGCCGCCGCGACGAAACCGACCTGCTGCGCATGACTGCCAGTGAAGCTTCGCAGATCTTCGAGGATGCTGCCGGCGGCATCTGACATGGTTCTACCGCGCAAGCGCTGCCGCCGACACGAGATCGGCGGCAGCGCTTGCGGCATTTCTAACAGGCTGCTGAAAAACCCTGAAGATGATGATTTGACGAAAGCGGTACCCCACTCTCCGCCCTCCTCGCCCATGTGGCGGGGATCCAGCGACCCGACGTCCTTCGGGTCAAAACACTCTTTCAGCTCAATGACTTGGGCTGGCTGGATTCCTGTGACGAGCACAGGAATGACGGAGGATCTGGCAATCGCATAATTTCCAAAAATGCCGAGAGAATGACTTTATCAGCAGCCTGCTAAAACGTTGAAAGTATCAACGGCCTCGTCGTCTCAGCGGCCGTTGAACCGTTGCGGGTTTGCCATGATCAAGCCCCCGCCTCGACGATGGCCTTCAACCGCTCCAGGTCTGCTGCCTTCAGCGCATCGTCCTCCAGATCGCGCAGCGGCTTGAACCATGCGGCCGCTTCGCTTAGCGGTTCGGCATAGGGCGCCGGATAGCCGCCGAGGCCAAGCACCCATTCGCGGACGGTTTCGCGCTCCATGCGGCCGGCCTTGTAGCGGTCGTGGATGCTGGTCACGGAAGCGATCAGGTCGTCTATCTTTTTCAAGTCATGTCCTCAAACGGCGTTGTGTGCGACAGCCATAACATGCGGTGGCTGGGGCCAGAAACATCTTGCTTACGCCAGGAGCAGCGCCGTGCCGTACATGCCGGCGGCAAACACCGTGTGCGAGACGAAATTCAGCAAACGTACCTTGTTGGCGTTGGGAAGCTTCGAGGCTGCCCAGCCAATACCGAGGCCCGGCTGCAGCAGGAACCAACCGGCACCGATGGTGACGATGCCGACGATCCAGGCCGGCAGGAAGGTTGGCGCGGCGAGCCATGCTGGCCCGGTGACGGCGACCAGCAGGATGCCATAAGCGATGCCGACGGCATAATGGCTGATCCAGCCGAGCGCCTGCTCGTGCGCATAGGGCTCGGCCGTGCCGATATCGTCGTGAAAGACTTTTCCGGTGCGCAGGTGCCAAAACCAGCGCCCGACCGGCGCCCAGTTCGGCTTGCTCTGGCCAGCGACCAGACACAGCAGCAAAGCCCAGACATCCATCAGCACGGTGCCGCCAACGCCGATTGCCACGCTGCGCCATAACATATCGAACATCGGCGGAAATTCCTGCTGAGAAGCCGGGTGACCGCCGGGACAGCGGGCGCGGGACATGACGGGGACTGCAACACTGCAGAGATCAGCCGTTGTAATTCACATTTCGTTTTTCGGTCAAGCAAGACTGCGGTCCGATACAGGGTAGAGCGCCGGTCCGGGGACGAGAGGCCTGATCCAGCCGCCTTGCCGGTGCAAACGCAGGTGCGCAGGTCATCAGCCGGTAACCATCTCTTTCATTTCCCGCCCTGACGGCGGTCGAAAATACGGCGGATGCCGTATGTCCCTTGGACGCTGACCGGCCTAGGCACGGATTCTTCCTGCGCATGCAGCGAAGACACGCTCCGTTTGGAGCCTGTCAGCACTAAAGGAGACAGATCATGAAGTTCATTTTTGCCGTTGCGGTATCGTGCACCCTGGCCGGTGCGGCATTTGCCGCCACCGCGCCGTCGCCCATGAAGACGCAACCCGTCGTGACCCATCAGACGGGATTTGAGGTCGCTAAAGGCGGCGCTCGGTTCAACATATCAGTCCCCAAGGATAAGAATGGCAGAACGTCCAAAGCCTGAACCAGCCCTCCCCTCGGTCACAGGCTGGGGGGGAGGACTTATCCGCGGTGGGGATGCTCCGCGCTCGCCCTATGCCGCTGAACGCGAGCAAACAACGCACACAGCCAACTTCCGCACAAACGGAGGATCCGTTTTGAGGCAATCTGAAAAAATCTGAGATAAGGGGACACAAGGCTTTGAAAGCCTTGAACAAGCTGGTCGGAGTGAGAGGATTCGAACCTCCGACCCCGTCGTCCCGAACGACGTGCGCTACCAGGCTGCGCTACACTCCGTGACCAGCGGCGCCTCTATAGAACAGCATTTTCCTTTCCACAAGGCGCAATTGTGAAAAATCGGCAAGTTGCCTGAAAACAACGGGATAAGCCGTTTAGCGCACCGGGATCGGTGCCGCCCTGCCCCGCTCGCAACGGGAAACAAGGCCGTTCAATCACAGCTTTTACCGGATTTCTGCGGCCATCCGCCGCCCTCGCTGGGGCCTTTCGGCAACGCTTGCAAATTTATGCGCATGACCGCGCATATAAGTCGTTCCACTGATTTTCTTTCAATCGGTTTAGCGCTAGAGGCTCAGGCGACAAGCCTTGGCTGCCAGCGCTTTGCGCCGCCGGGGCGACCGATGTTTCAGAACGAAAGCCAAAGGGACGTGACCAGATGAATTTCCGCTTGATGACTGTGGCTGGCCTTGCGCTGGCGCTTGCCGGCTGCACCACCGTGGGCCCGGCCCGCAATGCCGTCGAAGCCCGCTGGAAAGGACAGCCCGCCGGCGTCTTCTTCGCCGCCTTCGGCCCGCCGCAGTCGGACGTCTCCAGCGGCGACATGACGGTCTATTCCTGGAAGGGCGGCTACAAGAAGCGGACGATCCCGGCGCAATATGCCGAAGGCGAAAACGGCAAGAAGGGCAAGAAGACGGCCTCTGCCCGCACCGAATTCCTCTCCTGCTCCGTCCAGCTGAACGTCTCCTCCGATTACGTCATCCGCTCGATCACGGTGCTCGGCGACGTCAAGAAATCGTCAGGCCCAAGCTGGTGCGAGGAGTTTTTGGCGGGTGAGAAGGCTAAGTAAGGTGTTTTTGCGCTGATTGTACTGATGCAACAAAGCCCGCCGATCTTTACCGGCGGGCTTTGTTTTGAGGCATTTAATGAGATTCAGCTATTATCCTCAACGGGCGCAACGGGGCCATTTTTCTTGATCGAATCGATGGCATTCTGAGCACTCGCCTTGCTGGAATAACCTTCCGTCGCAAACATCACTTCGTTGTTGTATTTGAAGCGAACACGAAATTCGCCAGCCTTGTCTTTGTAGATTTCAAACTTGTGAGCCATGCGCTCCCCCCTCTTATCAGCGTGAATCAAGCCAGCTTAACGTGGCAGCCGCGACCGGCGTTGGCAAGTTTGAACCTGATGTAAAGCGAACGGCGTGCCGGCGAAAATCGGCGGTTTTCTCTTTTTGGGCCGCCAGACCAACGCGCTATCTTCTGCAACGTTTCCGAGGGGCAGGCATAGCCCGCTCAATGTTCATGTAGAGGATCCACAAAGCCGCCATACTAAGGGGCCTTGATATGATCTACAGATCTGAAAAAAACGAGAAATTAAAATGGCTGGGGCGCCTGGATTCGAACCAGGGGTGCCGGTACCAAAAACCAGTGCCTTACCACTTGGCTACGCCCCAACGTTTGGCGTGAACAAATTGCCCTGCCAAATCGAGAGCCGGTTTAGCAAAGCCGCACGTCTGCGACAATGTTTAAGTTTAGGTTTTGCGTGGATTTTTTGCGTGAGTGATGTTGGGAAGGCCATGGGCGGGCACAGTATGCTTGACGGCCCCTCATCCGGCCTGCCGGCCACTTTCTCCCCGTGAACGGGGAGAAAGGACAAACCGCAAACTTTGTCATCCCCTCTCCCCGCCTGCGGGGAGAGGGCTAGGGTGAGGGGCAAGAGCAAGAGGATATTGGGTGATTGTTCGCAATGGCGTATCAGCGTTGAAAAGACGCAAGCCGGAGACCGGAAATGCGTTTCTGTCATCAACTTTCTAGGCTAGGGTCGGGTCGCAAACCCGGAGACCCTCATGAGCATTTTTCGTGCCCGTCCGCCTGCCAAGCCCACCGTTCTTCTCGATGACGACGTGGTGCGCATAACCCGCTGGGATTTCGAGCCGGGGGCGGATACCGGGCATCATGTGCATGGCATGGGTTATGTGGTCATCCCGATGACCGATTGCCGGTTTCTTCTGGAAGAGCCGGGCGGCGAGCGGCGGGTGGATATCGCCAAGGGGCAGGCCTACCGGCGCGAGGCCGGCGTCGAGCACAATGTCATCAATGCCGGCAAGGACTTCATGTCGTTCATCGAAGTCGAGTACAAGTGAAGAGACGGCGCATGGACGGTCCGGATTTTGACCTCGACTTCAAGCCCGCCCATGGCGAGGCTGTGACGGTGGCAGACGGGGTGCAGCGCATCACCGTCAACAATCCCGGCCCCTTCACCTTCCACGGCACCAACAGCTACATCGTCGGCAATAAATCCGTTGCGGTGATCGATCCGGGGCCGGAGGACGAGGCGCATTTCCAGGCGCTGATGGCGGCAATGAAAGGCCGCGAGGTCACCCATATTGCCGTCAGCCACACGCACCGCGACCACTCGCCGCTCGCCCGGCGGCTAAAAGTGGAGACCGGCGCGCTCATCGTCGCCGAGGGGCCGCACCGGGCGGCACGGCTGCTGCATTCAGGCGAGATCAATCCGTTCGCCGAAAGCTCGGACATGGATTTCGTCCCGGATATTGCGCTTGCCGATGGCGACGTAGTCGAGGGCGACGGCTGGTCGCTGACCGCACTTCTGACGCCCGGCCATACCGCCAACCATGCGGCTTTCGCACTCAGCAATCCCGGCGAGACCGGCATCGTCTTTTCCGCCGATCATGTCATGGCGTGGGCGACCTCGATCGTCGCACCGCCGGATGGATCGATGACCGACTACATGGCGTCGCTGGAAAAGCTGCTCGGCCGCGACGACCGGCTCTATCTGCCCGGCCATGGCGGCCCGGTAAAGCAACCCGCAGCATTTCTGCGCGGGCTTCGCGCCCACCGGCGGATGCGCGAGCGCGCCGTGCTGGAGCGGGTGCGTGCCGGCGACAGCCATATTGCCGATATGGTCAAGGTGATCTACGCCACCACCGATCCGCGGCTGCATGGCGCTGCCGCCCTGTCGGTGTTTGCCCATCTGGAAGACCTGCTCGAGCGTGGCCAGGTCGAGACCGATGGAGCACCTTCGCTCACCGGCGCTTTTCGCCTAGTGCCCGGCGGGGCAAGCTGATGCAGCCCAGACCGGCCTATAGCTACCGCAGCGATCCGGCGGTGCCGGGTTTTGCCGACGATCATCCGGTCATCGTCTTCGATAGCGAATGCATTTTCTGCTCGGGCTGGGTCAAATTCGTTTT
Organism: Pararhizobium sp. PWRC1-1; assembly: GCF_049897905.1. NCBI lineage: Bacteria > Pseudomonadati > Pseudomonadota > Alphaproteobacteria > Hyphomicrobiales > Rhizobiaceae > Pararhizobium > Pararhizobium sp. PWRC1-1. The sequence goes on from NZ_JAFCXE010000006.1 coordinate 19,430, forward strand.
GCGCCACGACAAACAAGGCCGCTATTGCTTCATCACCGCGCAATCGCCGCTCGGCGAGGCGCTTTACCGGCATTATGGTCTCGATAGCCGCAACTATGAGACCAATATCCTGATCGAGCGCGGCATCGCCTATCTGAAATCAGAGGGCTCCCTGCGCATGGCCGCCGGGCTCGGCTTTCCATGGAAGCTGACAAGCGTCTTACGTGTACTTCCCATAAGCATCCGCGATCCGTTCTACGAACTGGTGGCGCGCAACCGCTACCGGATCGCCGGCCGCCGCAACGCCTGCTTCGTGCCGACGCCGGAGCATCGCGCCCGGTTCCTTGCATGAGCGCAGAACGACTGCGCGTTCTTATCCTCGGCGGTTACGGCACATTCGGCGGCAGGCTGGTGCAGCTCTTGGCCGGCGAACCGCGGCTGACGCTGCTGGTGGCCGGGCGATCGCTCGACAAGGCACGGGCCTTTGTTGAAAGCGTCACCGCGAAAGCCGTGCTTGAGTCCGTTGCGATGGACCGTAACGGCGATGCGGACGCCGTGCTTTCCGTATTGAAACCCGATCTCGTCGTCGATGCCTCCGGGCCGTTTCAGAATGCCGGTCCCGATCCCTACCATCTGGTCAAGACCTGCATCGCGCGCGGGATCTGCTATCTCGACCTTGCCGATGCGACCGCTTTCGTGGCCGGCATCTCCGGTCTCAATGGCATGGCGAAGGACAGTGGTGTCTTTGCGCTTTCCGGCTGCAGCAGCTTTCCGGCGCTTTCCTTTGCAGCCATCGACGCGTTGAAGCCGGGATTTGCCAGTATCGCCACGGTGACATCCGGCATCGCCCCCTCGCCCAAGGTCCGCATGGGCCTCAACGTCATCAAGGCCGTATCGAGCTATGCCGGCAAGCCGGTGGCGCTTATCCGCCACGGCCGGCAGACGGCGGGTTACGGCTTGATGGATGGCATCCGCCGCACGATCGCGCCGCCGGGTGGCATTCCGCTGAACAGCCGCCGGTTCGCGCTCGCCGATGCGCCGGACCTTGCCCTTTTGCCAAGTGCCCTGCCTGGTCTGAAATCCACCTTCACAGGCGCGGGAACAGAGCCGCAGGTCCTGCAGCGCCTGCTGGGTCTTGGTGGCTGGCTGGTGCGGTTGCGGCTTCTGGCGTCGCTTTCGCCGTTCGCCTCGCTGTTTCACCGGGCATCGCATCTGCTCGCCTTCGGCGAACATCGCGGCGGCATGTTCGTCGCCGTCACCGGCCTAGCCGAGGATGGCAGGCCGGTTGCCAAGTCCTGGCATCTGGTAGCCGAAGGTGACGACGGCCCCTTCATTCCGGCAATGGCGGCAGAAGCAATCATCCGCAACTGGCTTAACGGACGGCAGCCGGAGCCCGGAGCCCGCCCGGCTGCCGGCGAACTGGTGCTTGCGGATTTCGAGCCGCTGTTTGCGCGCTTTGCCATCCGCACCGGCATCCGCGACGACGGTCCGTCGCAGGAGACCATTCCGCTGTACCGGCGCATGCTGGGTAGCGCCTGGGCGCACCTGCCGCCCGCTGTCGCTGCCATACATGACAGCACAGTTTCGCGGACAGTCGAAGGCCGCGCCAACGTCGAGCGCGGCACCGGACTGTTGGCGCGGCTGACCGCTGCGATCATCGGCTTTCCTCCTGACAATCCCGATATTCCCGTGCACGTCCGTTTCGAATACGACGGCGGCCGCGAGACCTGGATCCGCACGTTCGGGACCAAATCCTTTCGCAGCGTGCAATCCGTCGCCACCGGCCGCGACGCCTGTTTGCTGGCCGAGGATTTTGGACCGTTCCGGGTGCTGATCGCGCTGGTGCCTGACCAAGGCCGCTTGCAGCTGGTAATTCGCGGCTGGCGCATTTTTGGCCTGCCGCTGCCGCTGTTTCTCGCGCCCAGTGGGGAGACCTACGAGGAGGAACAGGACGGCATCTTCCGGTTTCATGTCGAGATCACCAGTCCGCTGACCGGCCTGATTGTGCGCTACACCGGCTGGCTTCGTCCGGGCTCCGGCTGAACCGCTCGGCGCTGCCGTCCAGAAATGTCCGGGGCCGGGCGCCGTACTGGAAGGTTACGAGCAGAATGATGTCCAACCAGAATCTGAGGAGCGTCGTCATTGTCATCGTCCTTTTCAAATTCAACGATGGCTGAGTATGATCCCGCTTGCCGGCCGGCGACAAACGAGCTTAATGTCGCCTTCGAATGACTTGAGGTTATGCGATGAAGCGCGGACGTTTACCCCTGACCGCCCTGCGCAGTTTCGAAGCAGCCGGTAGGCTGGAGAGTTTTACGCTGGCGGCGGACGAACTGTTCGTCTCGCAAGCGGCCATCAGCCGCCAGGTGCGCGAACTGGAGGCGCTGCTTGGTACTGCCTTGTTCACGCGGCATCATCGCCAAGTGCGCCTGAGCACTGAGGGTGCCCGGCTGCTCGAAACGCTGGCTTCCGCCTTTGATGGCATCGATGCGCGGCTGGAGGAAATCCGGGCGTCGAAGGCTCCTGCGCTTTTGACCATCGATGCCGAACCGGCATTTGCCAGTTGCTGGCTGGTGCCCCATCTCGCCGGTTTTCGGGCGCTGCATCCGCAAATCGATGTTTCGGTGGAATCCGAGGCCCGGCTCGTCGAGTTTCGTGGCAGTGCGACGGAACTCGCTATCCGCCACAGCGCCAAGGCAACCGCCTGGCCACGTTCCGAGGCCCGCAAGCTGTGTGAGGTCGCGATGATACCGGTCCTGTCGCCAGCAATCCTGACCGGGCCGCCGCTTCTGACACCGCAGGACCTTTTATCCTACGCCCTGCTACACGAGGAAAACCGTGATGTCTGGACCCGCTGGTTTGCCGCAGCCGGGCTGACACCCGGCACAGAAGCGATGCGCGGCCCGATCTTTGCCGATTGTGCGCTTGCCCTGCAGGCAGCGATGCGCGGCCATGGGATTGCGCTGGTCGATACCATTCTGGCGCAGGACGACCTTGACGCCGGGCGCGTCGTGCAGCCGTTCGATTTATCGATTCCCCATGGGGCCTATTTTCTGGTGGCGCGCGACTTCGGCCAGTTGTCGCCGGAAGCCACAGCGTTAGCCACATGGATCACCGGCTGCTTTACCGGGACATCCGGCTGACGGCACAGGGTCAGTCCCCAGCGATCCCCAGCAGCTCGGCATCGAGCGCATGCAGGAACTGGTCGGCGAAGGCGGCGCCCAGACCCAGATCATGGCCGCCGTAGCGCGAGGCGACACGCATATCGACAAAGGTGGTTTCGGCCTCTTCGCGCAGCCTGATCAGCACATCGAAACGTAAGCCGATAATCAATGTGCGCCATTCGCCCTGAAGCAGGATATCGGAGGAGCGCCGGTCCGGCGGCATCTCGCCAGTGACGATCTCGGGACGTGAGAGCGGGATTGGCACGTCGTCGGGATCGCTATCGGCCGGGGCGGCATCCGCAGGTTTGACAGCCATGTCCTCAAGGTCGGCCTCGGCGTTTTCGACGCCCTCCTGCGCAACGATGGTGATGCCGTTCTGCTCAGCGACAGTCTTCACGCCCTGAAACACCCGGTCGAGCGCGCCCTCGTAACGGCGGCCGGTGAGGGCGGGATAGGCAAGGACCTGCGCCTCCCGGTCTGCCGGTGTCACCTCGGCGGATCGCTTGAGCCAGCCTTGCGGCGCATTGGGGGGCTTGATCCAGGGCGGCGGCGTGACCGGGTCGGTGCTGACATCGTAGATCGCCGGCTTGGAGAAATATTCACTGAGGGCATAGCCTGCGGTACCGAGCGGCACCACGGCATAGACGAGCGCCGCAAACGACGCGCCGCCGCCGACGGCTGCCACCTGCCAGAGCCTGACAAAACCGATGATCGCAAGAACCACTGCCAGAGCCGCCAATCCGGCCGAAAGCGCAGACAATGCCACAAAATTCGGCGTGGCCAACGGGCCGAACCGATGGGCAAGCAAAGCCGCGACAAACAGACCAAAGGCAAGACGCGCGATCCGGCGTGCCCAGCGGGCAGCAAGGGAGATGGGGCGCTCATACTTGATCATCATCTGGCAGAATCAATCCCTTGGCCCGGATGCGGTAAGCTTTGTCCTGTTTAGAGCATGATGGCGAAGGGTGTGAAGCGGTTTTCGCCGGGATCGCCGCCGTACAGCAAACGGGCAAGGCTGGCGGGTGCAATATTTACAGTTGCTAACATGCCGAAAATTCGCCATTCTTCCTAACGATACCTTAAAAAAACGGGGACCAGCCGTGTTTCCCGGTCCGTTGCGGTACTGGACCGGCTTGCACACACATCAGGATTTCCAGGCATCCGGTAGATTTTATCTCCCGTCTGCCTGAAAAGGAGAGTGAGCATGCTAACAACCGATTTCGACACAGCGACAATGAATACCCATGCGCTGCCTGTTTCAGAATCCGGCCTGACCATGGAACTGTTAGAGTTGGAGCTATCCCTTGACGGCTTTACGACCGGCGAAGACGGCTTTGCCGCCCATGTTCGCGCTGCCGCAGCCTCTATTGAAGGCGCTTTCCTGTTCGAACTCCCAACATCCGGACTGATCGCCAACTGCGACAGGATCGCCGTGCTTCGCGTTCCCATGGACGGCAGCGCCGCGATGGCGACGGTCTTTGTCTGCTTGGAAACCTATGGCAACACGATCCGCATCGAGATGCCTGACGAGACGACCGCCGGCTTGAAGAATTTTGCCGAAGCCTTTGTGGATGTGCTGCAACGCATCTGATAGACAGATTGAAACTGCAATCGTTTCAAGGTCTCAGTATGCATATCCGGAAGATCCTGTCGCTTGTCGCCCTTGGCGCAATCCTTGGCGGTTGCACCACCATGACGCCGCAAGAACGCCGTGCCGCAGACGAGAAAACCTGCCTCTCCTATGGCTTCCGCCGTGGCACCGACGCGCTTGCCACCTGCCTGCAACGCATCGATCTCGACCGGCATGCGGAGTCACGCTCGCTACGATATGGCAACGATCCGATGCTGTGGGGCTGGAACCGGCCGGTCACCGTCCGGTAACCCTGTCGCCGTCCGGTAACGGCCCAGCCCTTTCTGTTTTCGCAAGAAAATTCCCGATTTAGCGCCAAATCGCGCAGGCTTTTGCTTTGGCAAAGGCGATTGCCGCCTATGATGGATGCGACAACAATCGGGAGATTTCTCATGAAAGCCGTATTGAAGATACTGTGCGTCCTCCTCCTCTTTTCCGCCGCGCCGGCACTTGCCGCGGAACGATGGCAGGAACTGCCTGACCCGGCGCCACTGCCGAAAGCGGACAAAAGCGGCACGGCACCGGTCAACGGCATCAACATGTACTACGCCGTCTACGGCTCCGGCCCGCCGGTCCTTTTGATCCACGGCGGCCTCGGCTATGCCGATGTCTGGGGTGCGCAGGTGGCCGATCTTTCGAAGGACCATACCGTCATCGTCGCCGAAAGCCGTGGCCACGGCCGCTCGACCCGCAATGCCGAGCCCTATAGCTACGACCTGATGTCGTCGGACCATCTGGCGCTGCTCGATTACCTGAAGATCGACAAGACGGCGATTGTCGGCTGGAGCGACGGCGGCATTATCGGCCTCGACATCGCCATCCATCACCCGGAGCGGCTGACCAGACTGTTTGCCCAGGCCGCCAATTCCAAGATCGACGGGGTGATCCCGACGGTGATGGAAAACAAAACCTTTGCCACCTACATCGAAAAGGCCGGCGAGGTTTACAAGAAAATTTCGCCGACGCCCACCGAATACGACGCCTTCGTCACCCAGATCAGCGGCATGTGGGCAAGCCAGCCCAACTGGAGCGACGACGACCTGAAGAAAATCACTACGCCGACCGCCATCGTTCTCGGCGATCACGACGAGGCGATCAGCCGCGAACATACCGATTACCTGGCAAAAACCATCCCCGGTGCCGAACTGATCATCCTCAAGAACGCCAGCCATTTCGCCATGCTGCAGGACCCCGACGGGTACAACAAGGCGGTGCGGGATTTCATCGACAAGTAGGAAAGTAAGTTTGTCCGGCAAAGAACTGCTCTTTGCCGGGCAAATGACCTCCCTCACCCCTTGCCATTGATGGCCGCCTGGGCCGCCGCCAGCCTTGCGATCGGCACGCGGAAGGGGGAGCAGGAGACGTAGTCGAGGCCGGTTTCCTCGCAGAAACGGATGGAGGCCGGGTCGCCGCCATGTTCGCCGCAGATGCCGAGTTTTAGGCCGTTCTTGGTGCGGCGGCCGCGTTCGGCGGCGATCTGGATCAGTTCGCCGACACCATCGAAATCGAGCGAGACGAACGGGTCCTTCTCGACGATGCCCTTCTGGATATAGGTGTTGAGGAACTGCGCCGCATCGTCACGCGAGATGCCGAAGGTGGTCTGCGTCAGGTCGTTGGTGCCGAAGGAGAAAAAATCGGCGCTTTCAGCGATGACGTGGGCGCGAAGGGCGGCGCGCGGCAGCTCGATCATCGTGCCGACCAGATATTCGATCTCGATACCGGATTCGCCAATGACCTCCTTCGCCACCGCATCGATGCAGGCCTTCACATAGTCGAGTTCGGATTTGAGACCGACCAGCGGCACCATGATTTCCGGCACGACAGGCGCGCCGGTTTCGCGGGCGGCCTCGACGGCGGCCTCGAAAATGGCGCGGGCCTGCATCTCGCAGATTTCCGGATAGGAAATCGCCAGCCGGCAGCCGCGATGACCAAGCATCGGGTTGAACTCGTGCAGCGCATCGACACGCTGGCGCAGGTCGGCCGGGTTCATGCCGAGCACAGCCGCGACATCGGCAATTTCTTCGTCGGTCTTGGGCAGGAACTCGTGCAACGGCGGATCGAGCAGGCGGATGGTGACCGGCAGGCCGTGCATGATCGAGAACAGCTCGGTGAAGTCCGAGCGCTGCATCGGCAACAGCTTGGCGAGCGATACCCGCCGCCCGGCCTCGTCTGCCGCCAGGATCATTTCGCGCATGACATTGATGCGCTCGCCCTCGAAGAACATGTGCTCGGTGCGGCAAAGCCCAATACCCTCGGCGCCGAAGGAGCGGGCAGCGCGAGCATCGGCCGGGGTCTCGGCATTTGTGCGCACCGTCATGCGGCGGCTGGCATCGGCCCAGGCCATGATCTTGCCGAAGTCGCCGGAAAGTTCGGGTTGGATCATCGGGATCTCGCCCTTCAACACCTGTCCGGACGAGCCGTCGATGGTGATCACCTCGCCCTTTTTCAGCGTCATGCCGGCGCAGATCAGCAGTTCGTTGCGGGCATCGACGCGCAGGTTGCCAGCGCCGGAAACGCAAGGGATGCCCATGCCGCGGGCGACCACGGCCGCATGGCTGGTCATGCCGCCGCGGCACGTCAGAATGCCTTCCGCCGCATGCATGCCGTGGATGTCCTCAGGGCTGGTTTCGACGCGCACCAGGATGACCTTGCGGCCTTCCTTGTTGGCCAATACCGCTTCTTCGGAGGTGAAGACAATTTCGCCTGTCGCAGCACCCGGTGAGGCCGGCAGGCCGGAGCCGATAATATCGCGGCGGGCGCGCGGGTCGATGGTCGGGTGCAGCAGCTGGTCGAGCGAGGCCGGGTCTATCCGGGTGACGGCCTGGTCTTTGGTGATCGTGCGGGCTTCGGCCATGTCGACGGCGATCCGAAGCGCTGCCTTAGCGGTGCGCTTGCCGGACCGGGTCTGTAGCATCCAGAGCTTTCCGCGCTCGATGGTGAATTCCAGGTCCTGCATATCGCGGTAATGGCCTTCCAGCCGATTACAGATCGCCTGGAATTCCTCGAAAGCTTCCGGCATCAGCTTTTCCAGCGACGGCTTGTCGGAACCGGAAGCGATGCGGGCGGCCTCGGTGATGTTCTGCGGCGTGCGAATGCCGGCAACGACATCCTCGCCCTGCGCGTTGACGAGGAATTCGCCGTACAGTTCGTTCTCGCCGGTCGAAGGATTGCGGGTGAAGGCGACGCCGGTGGCCGACGTATTGCCGAGATTGCCGAACACCATGGCCTGCACGTTGACGGCGGTACCCCAGGCGGCGGGGATATTGTGCAGATGGCGATAGGTGATGGCGCGCGGGTTCATCCAGCTGGCAAAGACGGCGCCGATCGCGCCCCAGAGCTGGACTTCCGCATCCTGCGGGAAAGCCTCGCCAAGCTCCTCCTCGATCACCCGCTTGTAGAGCGAGATGATGTGCTGCCATTCGACGGCGGAAAGCTCGGTATCCTGCTCGTGGCCGAGACGGCCCTTTTCGTCTTCGAGGATTTCCTCGAAAACCTCGTGATCGAGCCCCATCACGACATCTGCATACATCTGGATGAAACGGCGATAGCTGTCCCAGGCAAACCGCGCGTCGCCAGCATCATGGCCGAGCGCCTGCACGGTTGCGTCATTGAGACCGAGATTGAGCACGGTGTCCATCATACCCGGCATCGAGGCGCGCGCGCCGGAACGGACCGACAGAAGTAGCGGACGCTCGGTATCCCCGAACACGCGGCCAGTGATCGCCTGCATCTTCTCGATGCCGGCCGAGACCTGAGCCTTTAACTCTTCGGGAATGCTGCGGCCATCGGCATAATATTTGCCGCAAGCTTCGGTGATGATCGTCAGGCCGGGCGGGACCGGCAGGCCGAGATTGCACATCTCCGCAAGGTTGGCCCCCTTGCCGCCCAAGAGATCACGATCGCCCGCATTTCCCTCGGCTTCTCCCCCGCCGAAGGTATAAACCCACTTTGTCATGCTCATTCTCCACCCAAACGGCTCCCACCGAACGCTACAGTATCCTTTTCGGCTTTAAAATGCACCGGCGGCGGAATTTTGCTGCATTGCAGCAAAATCACCAGAAATCCTGTCACAAAGGAGGGTGGAAAGCTCAAGCCGCCGTGCGGCTGCGGCGCCAAGTGCTCTTGCCTGAAGCCTTCGCCTGATAAAGCGCCGTGTCGGCAGCACTCATCAGTTCGTCGGGATCGAACCCGTTGTCGGGCGCTACCGCGATGCCGATGCTGACGCTGATGCCGATCTGGCGGTCTGCGATGCCGAAGGGTTTTCCAAGCGCCAAGATACAGCGGTCAGCGATGTCGGCCACCTTGCTGGCGGAGGCATGCTGGAGAATGGCGAACTCGTCGCCACCGAGCCTCGCCACCAGATCGCCGTTCCGCAGTACGGCTTTCAACCGCTCGGCAACCTGTTTTAGCAGCATGTCGCCAGCGGCATGGCCAAACGTATCATTGACCGGCTTGAAGCCGTCGAGATCGAGATAGTGCACCGCCAGCTCCTGCCCGTCGCGGGCCGCCCTTTCCAGTGCGGATTCAAGCTTCTGGCGAAACTGCATGCGGTTTGGCAGGCCCGTTAGCGGATCGTGATGGGCAAGATGCGTGGCGTGCGCCTCGGCGCGGATCCGGTCGCTGACATCGGCGATCGTCAACAGCAGCCGCCGTGACGGCCCCTCGTTGATGATGCGCACATAGATCAGCACATGATGTTCCGTGCCATCAGCCGCCTTCTGGTGCCAGACGGTGCGCGCCTCGCAATCGCCTTCCAGCCCACGCAGCATGGTTCCCAGCCGCTCGCCTTCGCCACCAGCATGAAAATCGGTAACGCCCTTTTGCCGCATCGCCTCGGCCGGGAAGCCGTAAAGCCTGACCGCCGCACTGTTGACTGCGAGGATATCGAGGCTCACGGCATCGCAGACCATCATCGGCATCGGGTTGGCATCGAACAGAAGCCGGAACGATTCCTCGCGGCGCTTGAGATCGGTGATATCGATGCGCATGCCGATGGCGCCGCCGTCGGGCGTGCGGCGATCGTCGTGGCGCAACCAGCGTCCATCACGCAGCATCTGCTCTTCCTGCGAGACCGGCAGCCTGTGCCGCTTCATCCGCTCCTCGATCCAGTTTTCCGGATCCGTGACCATTTCGGGCATATCGCCACTGGCCAGGCTGATCTCGAGAATCTCACGGAAGGGCATTCCGGGGCGCAGATGACCGGCGATTTCCGGATAAAGCGCTGCATATTTCTCATTCCACAGGATATAGCGGTCCTGCGCATCGAAGACGCAAGCCGCCTGCGGCAGCATGTCGATGAAGAAGCCGAGGCGCCGGTGGGCCGCTCTCGCCTCCAACAAGGCCTCATCGTTCTGCCGCTCCAGTTCAAGCCGCATCGATTCCATCGACCGTTCATCGATGAGATCGCGGATGACGACACCCGTCAGAGCATCGCTGAACCGCACGACCGAGAGTTCAACGGGAATGACGCTGCCATCACCGCGCAGCAATAGGGTTTCACGGCGGAAGGATTTGGCAGAGACGTTGGAGACGGTGTGCCATTCCGGCAGAAGGCGAGACACAGGCGTCCGCGCAAGAGCAGAGCCGCCGCCGGAAACGGTCGCTGCGGCCTCATTGGCAAAAACGATGATGCCGCCCGCATTGACGCACAGCGACGCCACGGGAACGGCTCCCAGCAGCATCAAAGCATCTGCGCCCGTGAAATCCGTCAAGTTTCATACCCTCCGGCGACCCGATGCCGCCTTTGAAAAGGCTGTCGGCGAAAGTGTGCGCCCAGATATGAAAGATTCCCTTACCGACTTGCTACGCCAATGGATTGTGTCCGGGTAACCCCTCTACCGTCTTTGCGCATCACTTAGCCAATGCTAATATTTATAATCAAGATGGATATATCCAGACTTGAGCCGCCTCGAAGAGTGCTTCGAATTTTTCTGCCACACCACGCGTTCCAATCAGTGATAGCCGGGAGTGATCACGACGAGAATGTGCCTGCTATGCCTGTATCTGCTGGTTCTCGCTTTTGCCGCGCCTCTCGACGCGACCGCGGCAGAAACGGGAAAAAGGATCGCACTGGTCATCGGAAATGGACAATACGAAGCCGCCGGCACGCTACCCAACGCAGTCAGCGATGCGCGCGATTTCGGAACGTTTCTGTCCGCTCGCGGGTTTGACGCCGATGTCGTGATCGACGCCGATCGCAGCCATCTGGCGGAGGCGGTGTCACTCTTTGTCCGCAAGATCAACATGGACGATGTGGCGCTATTCTATTTCGCCGGTCACGGCATGCAGCTTCGCGGCGAGAACTATTTGGTCGCCACAGATGCGCGGCTGGCGAGCGAATTCGACGTCGCAGCCGAGACGCTGGCGCTTGCCGATGTCATCGCGGCAATTGAGAAAAAGTCAAAGATTGCCCTCTTCTTTCTCGATGCTTGCCGCAACAATCCGCTCGCCAACCGTCTCAATCAAGAGATCGAAGGTGCGACCAGAAGCATCGCGACACGCGGACTGGCGCCCGTCGAAACAGAGAGCGCGGGTTCCATGGTGGCGTTCGCTGCGGCGCCTGGGCAGGTCGCGTCTGACGGGAGCGGTGAGAATTCGCCCTTCACCACGGCCCTGATCAGCCATCTCGCAGGACCCGGGCTGGAAATCGGCACCGCCTTCAAGCGGGTCATCCGCGACGTAACGGATGGCAAGCAGTCACCGCAGATACTGTCCTCGCTGGCATTGGAGTTCTATTTCAACACCTCTTTGCCGAAAGAGGAGCAGGCACCAGTCATCACGCCGGCGATCGAGCCTAAGATGATCAAGGCCGAGGCGGATTTTCGCAAGGCGTTGCGGATCAATACGCCGCGCATCTGGGGGCTTTTCCTCAAAAAACACCAAATGGGCGAGCAGGCGATTCTTGCGCGGCAATTGCTGTCTCAGTTGTTGCCAGGCCCGGCACAGGGCAGCGGTACCAATGCCGAAACGCGTGAAGCCGGATTGGGATTGAGCAAATCCCTACGGCAAGAGATCCAAGTGGCGCTCATCGGGCGGGGCTTTGCCGCCGGCGAACCGGACGGTGCTTTCGGCCAACAGACGCGGCAGGCGCTCGCCAACTATCAGAAGTCCATCGGCGTCGCCAATTCCGGATATTTCGACGAAGAGACGGCCAAGAGCCTCGGAATGGCGGTGCAAGCCTATGGGAACGGCCTGTACTCCTCGCCGCTGGCACGCACATACAATCCCAAAGATTTCGAAGGGCTCGAAACCGATCCGCGCGTTCTGAAGGCAGTCACCTGCTATCCTTACTATGAAATGAGCTACGGTTCATTCAACGGACATCTCTACGTCCTTATGCGCGGCGGCCTGATCAATCGGAAATCGGCCGCTGCCATTTCCGAACGCTGCGGCGGCTATATCGCAACGATCACCTCGGAGGCGGAAAACAACTTCATCGCGTCGCTTCTCAATAAAGACCCGCGACTGTTTCTGATGGGCTACGATCCCAGGGGCCCTGTTTCCTACAAGATGGGCGCTTGGATCGGCCTCATCCAGGATCCGTCGGGCAAAGAGCCACGCGGCGGCTGGAAGTGGGAGAACGGCGAACCGATGACCTATTCAAAATGGTATAGGGACATGCCGAACGAAGATAAACCCGGTGACGACTACGCCATATACTACGCTCACAGGCAGGGAAAGGCGGATACGAAGACGCAATATGTCGACTCCTGGGACGACATGGGAGACAGCGACGGCACCTACTCTTTTGTCCTGGAACTGGAGTGAGGACTACACCGCCTCGCGCAGCTGCTCGGCCGTCTGCAGATCGACGGAAACGAGCTGGGAAACGCCCTGTTCGGCCATGGTGACGCCGAACAGGCGGTTCATGCGGGCCATGGTGATCGGATTGTGAGTGATGATGACGAAACGGGTCTCGGTCGAGGCAGCCATTTCGTCCATCAGGTTGCAGTAGCGCTCGACATTGTGGTCGTCGAGCGGCGCATCGACTTCGTCCAGCACGCAGATCGGCGCCGGATTGGTGAGGAACACCGCAAAGATCAGTGCCATCGCCGTCAGCGCCTGTTCGCCGCCCGACAGCAGCGTCATCGTCTGCGGCTTCTTACCCGGCGGACGGGCGAGGATTTCAAGGCCGGCGTCGAGCGGATCGTCGCTCTCGATCAGCTGCAGTTCGGCCGTGCCGCCGCCGAACAGGTGGGTGAACAGACGCTGGAACTGGACATTGACGATGTCGAAGGCGGCAAGCAGGCGTTCGCGGCCTTCGCGGTTGAGATTCTGGATCGCCGAGCGCAGCTTGCGGATCGCATCGATGATGTCCTCGCGCTCCTTCAGCATGGCGTCGAGCTTGTCGGAAAGCTCTTTCTGCTCTTCCTCGGCCCGCAGGTTGACGGCGCCCAGCCGCTCGCGCTCGATCTTCAGGCGGTCAAGCTCGCGCTCGATCTGGCGGACATCCGGAAGCTCGGCATCGACGGCAAGGCCGGTCAGCCGCATCACCTCATGTGGGGCGCAGTGAAGCACTTCGCGGATACGGGCTTCGCCTTCGAGGCGCTTTTCGCGGGCGGAAACAAGCCGTTCCTCGGCGCGACCGCGCTTTTCCCGCGTCTCTGCCAGTTCCGACAACGCGGTGACGGCGATCCGGTCGGCATCGCGCTGGCGGGTTTCGGCGACAGTCAGTACGTCCGCCGCCTCGCGGCGCGCTTCTTCGGCCTTCGACAGTTCGTTCATCAGCGCCCGGCGCTTTTCGTCGAACTCATCGGGGGCTTCGAGCAGTTCCTCGACTTCCTCGCGTGCCTCGCTTTCGCGCTCACGCAGGGTCTCGATATGCTCCTGCGCGCTCGCTGCCCTCGTATTCCAGGTTTGCCGCTCAGCTGCGATGGCGCGAATACGGCGTTCGCGGGCTTCGTTTTCGCGGGCAAGGCCATCATTGATGGCGCGGGCTTCCGCCACCAGCGCCCGGTCAGTGGCAACCATGGTCATCTGGCTGTTCAGCTTCAGTTCCAGCCCGGCAACGTCTGGGGCATTTTCCAGCGCCTCGCGGCCGGCTTCCATCTGCTCGCTAATCTCTTCGACCTGCAGCGCCAGCTGGCTCGAGGTTTCGGCAAGGACGGCGCGGCGGCGGACGAGATCACCGGATGCACGCTCGGCCGCCGCCAACGCGTCGCGGGCTTCGGCGAGCTTGCGCACCACCATGCGCTGGGTCTCGCGCGACAGCCGCAGGCGTTCGTCTTCACTGCGGATACGGGCGGTAGCGGCCGCAAGCTCGGCTTCGCGCGCTGCCAGCTGATCGCGGGCATCCGTGAGTTCGCCTTCGAGTTCGGCAAGGCGGTTCTTCTGGGCCAGACGCAGCGCTGCGGCACTTGGCGCATCCGCACCGGTGACATGACCGTCCCAGCGCCAGACGGCACCGTCGCGGGTGACCAGCCTTTGTCCGGCCTTCAACAGCGGCAGCAGGCGCTCCGCCGTGGCGTCGCTGTCGACAATGCCAATCTGGCGCAGGCCGCGATCCAGCGTTTTTGGCGCACGCACATGCTGCGTCAGCGATATGGCGCCATCAGGCAATTGCGGATCATCCGACGCATCGCCGGGCGCGCGCCAATGGGCGGGTGCACCGGGATCGAGCGGCGATTCCAGGTCTTCACCAAGTGCGGCACCCAGCGCCGTCTCGAAACCGCGATCGACCTTCATGTCATCAACGACGGGCGGCGCTGCCCCCTGCACCGCCGATGCATCCAGCATGCGCCGGATAGTGCGGGCTTCGGTTTCGATACCGTTGACCTGCGATCGGGCAGCATCGACGGATGGGCGGGCTGCGATTTCGACTTGCCGGGCAACAGCCAGCGCCTCTTCGATATCGGCAACGGCATTTTCCGCCTGCTCAAGGGCGGATTCGGCAGCTTCGACCTCTTCCTGCTTTTCGGCCGGATCCGGAAGTGTCGAAATCTGCCGGTCGAGTTCGTCGAGGTCACGGTTCTGGTCGGACAGCTGGCGGGCAAGACGTGCCTGCCGCTCGGTCAGATCGCGAATGGTCTTTTCGAGCTGGTTGCGCGATGCCTGGGCTTCCGCCTTCTCGGCGGTCAGCAGGCCGAGCTGCCGTTCGCTTTCGGACAGTTTCTCGCTCGCATCGGCAAGCCTTTCGCGGGCTTCCTCGGCCCGCTCGCCCGCCTCGGCCAGCATGTCGGCAAGCTCTGTTTCTTCCTCGTCGAGACGGGCGAGAATACCGGCATTATCAGCGACCAGACGCTCGTCGCGGACGATATCCTCGCGCAGTTGCGACAGGCGGCGCTGCAACTCGTCGCGGCGGAGCAGAATGCGGCCAGCGTCTTCCTCGAGCTGCGACTTGGCGATCTGCAGGCGCTGCAGGGCAGCGGCCGCCCGGGCCTCGGCTTCGCGCAGTTCCGGCAGTTTTAGGCTTGCGACCGCCTGCGCTTTTGCCGCTTCCATCTGCGCTTGCGCCTTTTCGGCCACCAGCGATGTCGCCTGGTTCAGCTGGCTGTCGGCTTCGCCTTCAGCTTCCTTGGCCTGCACCCAGCGGATATGCAAAAGCATCGCCTCGTGGCGGCGGATATCGGCCGACAGCATCTTGAAGCGATTGGCCTGGCGCGACTGGCGCTTCAGGCTTTCGATCTGGCTTTCGAGCTGCGAGGTCACATCCTCCAGCCGCTCGAGATTGGTCTCAGCACCCTTCAGGCGCAGTTCCGCCTCGTGGCGGCGCGAATGCAGGCCGGAAATGCCGGCGGCTTCTTCGAGCAGCTGGCGCCGTGCCTGGGGCTTGGCGGCGATCAGCTCGCCGATCCGGCCTTGGCCCACCATCGACGGCGAACGCGCGCCGGTCGAGGCATCGGCAAACAACAGCTGCACATCCTTGGCGCGGGCTTCCTTGCCGTTGATGCGGTAGACCGAGCCGTTCTCCCGCTCGATCCGCCGCGTCACCTGGATCTCGTCGCTATCGTTGAAGGCGGCGGGCGCGGTGCGATCGGAATTATCGAGATAAAGGCCGACTTCGGCCGTGTTGCGGGCGGGCCGATGGCCGGAGCCGGAAAAGATCACGTCGTCCATGCCGGACGCACGCATGTTCTTGTAGGAATTCTCGCCCATTACCCAGCGCAACGCTTCAACCAGATTGGACTTGCCACAGCCGTTCGGTCCGACAACCCCGGTCAGCCCGCGCTCGATGACGAATTCGGAAGGTTCGACGAAGGACTTGAAACCGAGAAGGCGAAGTTTGTTGAATTTCATATTGTCACCCTCCCCTTGAGGGGGAGGGTCGGACCGAAGGTCCGGCGTGGGGTGATCTTTCGCGATACCCAATGGGTCACCCCCACCCGCGCATTCGCGCGACCTCCCCCCTCAAGGGGGAGGTACAAAAAAACGGGCGCACTGAGGCGCCCGTCGGCGGTTTTGTCAAAACGCTGGGGATTAGAGCATTGAGTCGATAAGGGCCGACATGGTGTCAACCGACATTTCTCCGGAATACTTCTTGCCATTGACGAAGAAGGTGGGGGTGGCCTTGACGCCGAAATCCTTGTCGCCCTTCTGCATCGTTGCCTGCACATCATCCAGAAGTTTCTGGTTCGTCAAGCAGGCCTCGAAGCTCTCCTGTGTAAAACCGGCGAGTTTCGACATCTGCAGCAACGCGTCGCGGCCATTCGGCGCGGCAGCCCACTGTTCCTGCTGCTTGAACAGCATCGAGATCATCGGGAAATACTGACCTTCCGGCGCGCAGCGCGCCAGCATGAAGGCGGCAGCCGCACGCGGATCGAACGGGAATTCGCGCACAACGAAGCGGACCTGGCCGCTATCGACATACTTGGCCTTGATAGCGTCATAGGTTTCGTTGTGGAAACGGGCGCAATGCGGGCAGGTCATCGACATGTACTCGACGATCGTCACCTTGGCGTCGGCCTTGCCGATCGACATTTCCGGCAGCGGGCCCGGAGCCATCAGCTTGGCAATATCGACTTCGCCTTCCGACTGCGGAACCTCGACCTTGGCTGCGGGCACTGCGGCCTGCGCCACCTGCGTCTGGCCGGCCTCAGCCGTTGCCGGCGTTGCAGCCGAAGACATGGTGGAGGATGTCGTCGTGCTATCGACCGGCTTCATGGCTGTATTGGCGGCCATCATCGAACCACCGTCGGCCGGCTTCATCGCCGTGGCAGAAGACATCATGGAGCCGCCGTCAGCAGGCTTGACTTCGGTCTTGGCTGCCGTGTCGGTGCTTTCTGTCGCAGGCGCGCTTGCAGCCGCATACTTCTTCTCGTCGCTGCAGGCGGCGAGCGTCACAGCAATGGCAGCCACGGCAACGCCGCTCAGGAGGCGCTTGAAAGGGCTCAGTTCAGAAAGGGACATGGTTTCACCTGTGTAAGGGGATAAACGAAAACGGTCGAAAATTCGATAACTTGCCTTGTTCAAGGCGACAAGGGGCTGTTGCTCACCAACGTTCAAACAATTGTGACCGGCTGATGATCGCGTTCATTTTTTTCGCGGCGCAAGCACCGCTGTGCCAAGCCGGGTCAGCGCCGCCTTCAGGGCATCATTCTCGATGCCATCGACCAGCGTCTCCAGATGCCGGGCCCGCTCGCCGGTCAAGGGCTTGGGTTTGCGATAGGGTTTTGGCGGGGCCGAGACCGGTTTCTGCACGATGCGCATCTGGCTGATCGCCGGAAAACCGAAGAAGCCGTTGATCCGCTGGATCAATTCGCCCTGCGCATGGGTGAGGAACAGCGCGCGCGCGCCTTCGCAGGCAATCGTCAGCACGCCCGGCTGATAGCCTCCCTCGCCGGTCATCTCGGAGGCACGGCGCGGCCAGGCGATCTTTTCCGGGCGGGTGCAATCGGCAAAGTCCTCGCCGGCGATCTCATCCCAGGAACCGAGCAACAGCGTGTTGATACCGGCGCGCTTGGCAAGCACCGGATCGATCATGCCATTGGCGATCTCGCTGATCTGACGGCCGCCCTTGCGGGTATAAGGTTGTTTCAACAGATATCTTTCAGGTTCCGATTCCGCCTTGAAGGATGGCGAACACTCCCCCAATGATAGACCCCAACCAACCTTCCGGCAAATGATGCAGCAGACAATGAAATCGGCCGATGCGGCCAAACGGCTTCTCTCCTGGTACGACCGGCATCATCGCGACCTGCCCTGGCGCGTCTCGCCGCCGATGGCACGCGATGGCGTGGTCGCAGACCCCTATCACGTCTGGCTGTCGGAGGTGATGCTGCAGCAGACCACCGTGCAGGCGGTCAAACCCTATTTCCACAAGTTCCTGGCGCTCTGGCCGAAGGTGAGCGACCTTGCGTCTGCCGATACCGAGGAAGTGATGAAGGCCTGGGCGGGCCTTGGCTACTATGCCCGCGCGAGAAACCTGAAGAAATGCGCCGAGGCCGTGGCGCGCGAGCATTCCGGCGTGTTTCCCGATACCGAGGACGGATTGAAGGCACTGCCGGGCATTGGCGACTATACCGCCGCCGCCGTCTCTGCCATCGCCTTCAATAAGCAAAGCGCCGTTCTCGATGGCAATGTCGAGCGGGTGATCTCGCGGCTGCACGCGATCGAGACGCCGCTTCCATCAGCAAAGCCGCAGATGCGGGCACTGGTGGCAGAGATGACGCCGGCGGACCGGCCCGGCGATTTCGCGCAAGGGATGATGGATCTCGGCGCGACGATCTGCACGCCGAAACGGCCGGCCTGTGCGCTCTGTCCGCTGAACGAAAACTGTCTGGCCTTGAAGAGGGCCGACCCGGAGACCTTTCCGCGCAAGGCACCGAAGAAGGACAAGCCGTTGCGTGTCGGTGCCGCCTTCGTCGCCAGCGGTGTCGATGGGGCGGTCTATCTACAGAAGCGCGGCGAAACCGGCCTGCTCGGCGGCATGACGGAGGTTCCGGGCACACCATGGACCTCGCGCATCGACGGCGACAACACGATTTCCTCCCAACCTTTTGCCGCGCCGTGGGAACCCTGCGGAACAATCACACATGTTTTTACGCATTTTGAGTTGCGCTTGTCGGTCTATCGGGCCAAGGTCGCGAATGAGAACAAAACAGGAAACGGCTGGTGGGAGCCGCTCGCCTCGCTCGAGGCCCAGGCTCTGCCGACCGTCATGAAAAAAGCAATCGCCCAGGCTATACCGCACGCTTTCAAAGACGGCCTGGGCAGCCCAAAAAACCTAAGGAACAGCTGATGAGCAGCGTCGAAATCCGCCACATCGTCTTCGACATCGGCAGGGTGCTGATTCATTACGATCCGCATATCCCGTTTTCCCGAATCATTCCCGACGATGCCGAACGCAAGTGGTTCTTCGCCAATGTCTGCACCCATGACTGGAACATCGAGCAGGATCGCGGCCGCGGCTGGCGCGAGGCGGAAGAGTTTTTGATCGCGCAGCATCCTGATCATGCCGACAGCATCCGCGCCTTCCGCAAATACTGGCACGAGATGGTGCCGCACGCCTATGTCGAATGCGTCTCGATCATGGAAAGCCTGATCGCCAAGGGCTATGACGTGACCATGCTGACCAATTTTGCGTCTGACACATTCAAGGAAGCGCAGAAGCTGTTTCCCTTCCTGACACTGCCGCGCGGCGTCACCGTTTCCGGCGATATCCGGCTGATCAAGCCGGACGTGGCGATCTATCAGACGCATACGAAGACGTTCGGCCTTGATCCTGCGGCAACGCTGTTCATCGACGACAGCATGCCCAATGTCGAAGGCGCTCGCGCCGCCGGATGGCATGCTGTGCACTTCACCGATCCGCAGACGCTTCAGTCTGACCTTCTCGCCTATGGGCTGACGGTATGACGGCGAGCATCATCATTCCTTTCGATCCCGCAGCCGCTACCGAGCGCTTCCATGCAGCGATCAGCGATCTCGATTTCAAGGCCATCGAAGATTTCTTCGCCGATGACGCAACCTATTCGTCGGGCAAAGTCGGCGGTCTTACGGGACGCGCCGACATCATGACGGCGTTCCGGCGCTATTTTGCCGAATATCCCGACCAGATTGCCGAAGACAGCCTAGTCGAACAAGTCTCCCCGCTCGCGGCCCGGGCGGTCTGGAGCCTGCGCGCCACCAGTACCGCAACCGGAGAACCTCTTGTCCGCCAGGGTGAGGAAACCATCACCTTCAATGATCAAGGCAAGGTCACCAATGTCGATGTCACTGATTTCTGAGGCTCGTTTCCTGGTGCAGGATGCCGGGGGACAGTTCCGGTTCAGCTGTCATTCACGTTGCCGGCGGCATGATGAGCACTCAGAATCCAGCATGGAACGAGGCTCGCATTCCAATGGCACCAATGACGTCACCACATGCCACGACTTCATCCCTTGGACATTCAGCCAACCGCACGTGGATAAAAGCCTGCCGGCAGGGACCATCTGAGCTTTGTGGCACCGGAAACAGAAACGCCCAGGACCATCGCGGGTCCTGGGCGTTTAAGTCTTCTTCCGGGACTGAAGGTACTAAACCGGTCGAAAACTATCTGTGAACGGAATGGCTTGATGCCACGCCGCCAAGCAATTTACGGGCCTGCCCGCGCGCCTCGCGTGGTTGATCACACGGTCGTCCTTGCTCCTGGTCAAACTACCCGGAAGATGGTTAAATTGTTCTAAAAGGCAGCTTTGTCTCCGCTGATTTCAGGTCCTGTTTCTCTGGATTTTCTTGACGGCAACAGGCACGGTCGGCAACAGCATGCCGACTCACATCTCCAAAAATCCTCCACTATTTTGAAACTCATCTTTTCAGAAATTCGTCCTGTCTGCCGACAGGAAAGGCAGCGCACATGAGCGAGAACAGCGACATCTGGAAAACAGCCAAGGCCGGGCACACTGCGGCAGATATGAACTCGGAATGCCCTGCCCGCTGGGTCATCCACTGCATTTGCTGCGAGCAACCGGTCGAGCCTTGGCAGACCACCGGCTATCCGTTCGGCTACTGTGCCAATTGTTTCGAGGTTCTCATGGAGCCGGCCGGGAAATCGTAAACGCCGCGCACCCTTGCGGATCGCGGCGTTTGATACTCCCTTGGCCGGCAGTTGATCAGTTGATCTTGGCCATGCCGCTACGGATCACGGCGCGCAGGTCGTCGATCGGCTTCAGCGACGTGCCGTCGTCATAATGCCAGAAGGTCCAGCCGTTGCAGGCGTCCAACCCTTGCACCTTGGCGCCAAGGCGGTGGATCGAGCCGGCATCGCCGCCGCTTGCCACCGTTCCGTCGGCGCGCACGATGGCGCTGTAGCGGCGCTTGGCGTCGGTCAATACCGTGCCGGGATTGATCATGCCGCTTTCGATCAGCGTGTTGAAGGCGACGCGCGGTTCAGCCTTCTTGCCGGTCATCACCGACAGGGTTGCCTTGCCGAGCGGCTCGACGGCAGCAATCCGCTCGGATGCCGCGTCGATATAGGCCTGCTCGCGTTCGATACCGACGAAATGGCGGCCGAGGCGCTTGGCAACCGCCCCCGTGGTGCCGGAGCCGAAGAACGGATCGAGCACGATTTCGCCCGGCTTGGTCGAGGCCATCAGGATACGGGCAAGCAGAGCTTCCGGCTTCTGGGTCGGATGCGCCTTCTTGCCGTCGTCGCCCTTCAGCCGCTCGCCGCCCGAGCAGATCGGGAACAGCCAGTCGGAGCGCATCTGCACGTCGTCGTTCGACGCCTTCAGGGCATCGTAGTTGAACGTATAGCCCTTGCCCTTGGCGCTGGGGCTTGCCCATATCAGCGTCTCATGGGCGTTCTGGAACCGGCGGCCCTTGAAGTTCGGCATCGGGTTGGTCTTGCGCCAGATGATGTCGTTGAGGATCCAGAAATTCAGGTCCTGCAGGGTGGCGCCGACGCGGAAGATGTTGTGGTAGGATCCGATGACCCAGAGCGTTCCGGTCGGCTTCAGCACGCGACGGCAGGCGAGCAGCCAAGCGCGGGTGAAGGCGTCATAGGCCTCGAAGGACACGAACTGGTCCCATTCGTCATCGACCGCGTCGACCAGCGACTGGTCCGGCCGGTGC
This sequence comes from Pararhizobium sp. PWRC1-1, assembly GCF_049897905.1. Classification (NCBI taxonomy): domain Bacteria; kingdom Pseudomonadati; phylum Pseudomonadota; class Alphaproteobacteria; order Hyphomicrobiales; family Rhizobiaceae; genus Pararhizobium; species Pararhizobium sp. PWRC1-1. The sequence continues at coordinate 41,192 of NZ_JAFCXE010000006.1, forward strand.
AGCGAACCGCCAAGCTGGAGGTTGTATGGCGGGTCGGCGAAGACGACGTCGACGGAGTTGTCGGGAAGCGCCTCAAGAGCGGCGACGCAATCGCCTTTGATGATGGAATCGAGCCAGCCTGCAGGGCTGACGCCGCGGGAGATTTCGGCCAACGAAACAACTGATGACATGGACACTCGCACCTACGCTTACTCGGAACTGATTGCCCTTATGGTTACCGAACTTGGTTACCAAATGCTGAAGGGCGCGGAAAATTTGCGAAATGATACAGCAGGGTAAAAACTCCTGCACCGATGCGGTATCGTGTTTTTATGGACCGAAGCCACGCGATAGAAAGACTGCAGGAGCAGGCCGACACTGTTCGCGGCATGGGTGCCACGGCACTTTTTCTGTTCGGCTCGACGGCTCGAGACGCCGCGTCTACCGCCAGCGATCTCGACCTGTTCATCGACTACGATCAGGCCAGCAAATTTAATGCCTTTGACCTGATCGGTATTAAACTTTTCTTGGAAACGCAGTTGTCCATACCCGTTGACATCACAACCCGGGACGGACTGCATCCGATGCTGAAATCGGGAATCGAACAGTCCGCCGTACAGGTATTTTGATGGTGCGGGAGTTTCGTCATGCACTTGGCGATATGCTTAACGCGATCACCGGTATCGAGCGGGCTACCGCCGGTAAAACGTTCGAAAACTATCAGGGCGACTGGCTTCTCAAGCACGCCGTGCAGCGGGCCATTGAAATCATATCCGAAGCGAGCCGGGCCCCCCGACGACGTTAAGGCAATCCGGCCGGAAGTACCCTGGCCTCAGGTTCGCACAATCGGCAATGTTCTTCGACATGAGTATCACGGATTGTCCGACAGGATTATCTCGGGCGTCGTGATAGATGAACTGCCTGCTCTGAAAGAGGCGGTCCTAGCACTGAACGAAAAATTCAACCTGCCGCGCCATCTCGCCAGAAGAAAGCAACTTTCAAGGCTGCTCTCTTCGGATAATTCCCGGCTGGGCATGCCTATCGCACCTGGGCTTTCGGCATATCATGAAATACCCGGCTGTCCTGTGGCGCCTCGTCCCGCTCTGACATGCCATAGTCGCGGATAACGCTGGCGATGCGCAGGCGATAGTCTGCGAAAGTGCCGTTGCGGCCGGCCTGCTGGGCGGCGCGATGTTCCCGGCCGTTGCGCCAGGTGGCGATCGCCGCCTCGTCGCGCCAAAACGACAAGGAAAGGATCTTGCCCGGCAATTTCAGGCTTTCGAACCGCTCGATCGACAGGAACCCGTCGATCTCGTTGAGCCTGGCGTGAAGTTGGGCTGCAAGATCGAGATAGGCGCTGCGCCGGTCATCGGCTGGCGTCACCTCGAAGATGACGGCGATCAAAACGACACCGCTTCTGCATGTGGCGCCGAGACGTTCTTGAGAAAAATCCGGTCTTCCCTATGGATGAACCGTTCCTTCCTGGCAAACTGATAGTTTTCGACGCCGAGCGGATCGGAGGCAAGGCGTGCACGATAGGCTTCGTAGGCGGCGAGGCTCTCGATATGATAGGCGGCATAGGCTGTGGTGGCCGAGCCCTCATGGGGTGCGAAATAGCCGATCAGGTCGGCGCCGTTGCGCGGGATCGCTTGTCCCCAATTGCGGGCATAAGTGGCAAACTCCTCGCGCTTGAACGGATCGATTTCGTAGCGGATAAAACAGGTGATCATGGGTCTCTCCTTGGGTTGCGGATGTCCCTTTGTGCCAGTTTCAAAGCACCGGATGCTTCGATGACGATCGAAGCATGAGGCCTTGCCGAGGTTCGGTGCCGCGGTTAACATCCGGGCATGAAGGAAGGTCCAGATATTGCCCAGATCGGATCGCTGATCGGCGATCCCGCCCGCGCCAACATGCTGACCGCGCTGACAGGCGGCAAGGCGTTGACGGCGACCGAGCTTGCCGGGACAGCTGGCATCACCCTGCAGACGGCGAGTTCCCACCTGTCGAAGCTGGAAGCCGGCGGCCTGATCACACAGCGAAAACAGGGGCGCCACCGCTATTTCACCCTTGCCGATGACGATGTCGGACTGATGATCGAGGGCCTGATGGGCTTTGCCGCCTATCGTGGCTTTACCCGCCATCGCACCGGCCCCAAGGACCCGGCACTGCGCAAAGCCCGCGTCTGCTACAATCACCTGGCGGGCGATTATGGCGTTCGCATGCTCGACAGTCTGGTGGCGGAAGAAGTGATCGCCGGCGTCGGCGACAAGCTGCATTTGACGCCATCCGGCGAAGACAGGATGACCACGCTCGGCATTGATCTTCCGGCACTAACACGATTGCGCCGCCCGCTCTGCCGTGCCTGCCTCGACTGGAGCGAGCGCCGCTCGCATCTGTCCGGCTCGCTCGGCCAGGCCTTGCTGACGCTGTTTCTCGACAAGGGCTGGGCCAAACGCGAGCCCGACAGCCGGGCCGTTCGCTTCACCGGCACCGGCGAGAAGGAATTCGCAAAGCTCTTTCCCCTGCCTGCACCGTCAGCGGTCGAGCGCCGTCACGACGACACCGTCGAAGCCTGAACCGGCAATACCGGTGCAGAGCGGCGACCATTCGCAACGCTGGCAAGCTTCCCTGATCGAACCATCACCAAACGCCGCACGTATCCGCTGCAGAAAATCTGCGCCGGGAGTGATCGAAGCGCCCGGACCGGCAGGCATCTTGAGCAGTGCCTCTACGGCTTCACTCGCCTTCATATCCCGATCGGTCACGCTCTCGTTAAGACAGTGCCTATCCGGTTCGCCAAGCATCGGCGCGCAGATATCGTCCGGCCCCTCGACCACCAAAATATCCTCGCCCGCAGAAAGACGGGCGGCGATGCGCATGTAGTTGTCGATGAAGGCTTCAGTGTAGCCTTCGCCGACGAAAGTCAGCATGCAAAGCAGATGATGCGGGCGCAGGCGGACGGTCATGAAGGCCTTGGACGGTGGATCAGAACGGGAGCTATAGCTAAACTCCCTAACCCGCCTGCCACCTCTGCACAACATGTTCGTCTTTTTCTAACGGCCAACCGCTTCTGACATCGAAACGCTCCCCGAGCATACCAGCTACCCGCTTCGCGCAGTTGAGCTTTGAGGCGGCATCGTGTAAACGGCCAGCATCTCCCCGAAGGATTCTCCCGGCATGACCAGCATTGATCTCATCATCTTCGACTGCGACGGCGTTCTCGTCGATTCAGAAATCATCGCCAGCGAAGTCGAAGCCGAGCTTCTGACGGAATCGGGCTATCCGATCAGCACCGAGGAAATGGCCGAACGCTTTGCCGGCATGACCTGGCACAACACATTGCTTGCCATCGAGAAGGAAGCCGATATCCCGTTTTCAGCCTCGATGCTGACCAAGGTTGAAACCATCCTCGACAAGCGGCTGGCTGATGACCTCAACATCATCGACGGCGTCAAGCCCATGCTGACGCAGATCAAGCTGCCGCATTGCATCTGCTCGAACTCGACTTCGGCGCGGCTCTCCTCGATGCTGGCCAAGGTCGGCATCAAGGATCATTTCGGCAAGCATATCTATTCCGCCCGCGATCTCGGCGAAGACAAGGTCAAGCCGAAGCCGGACATTTTCCTGCACGGCGCAAAGCAGTTCGGCGTCCATCCGTCGCGCGTTCTGGTGATCGAGGATTCCGTCCACGGCATCCACGGCGCCATCGCCGCCGGCATGCGCGTCGTCGGCTTCACCGGCGCATCGCACACCTATCCGTCGCATGCAGACAAGTTGACGGAAGCCGGCGCCGAAACGGTGATTTCGCGCATGAGCGCGCTCTCGGGCGTCATCGCCGCGCTATCGGATTGGTCGGAAACGCTGACGGCGTGAGGTGACCTTACCTCGCCCATTACGGGAGAGGATACAAAATCAACATCTTAGCTTCAGCACAATGTTAGAATTTGTTGGTGAGGGCCTTTGGCGGCTCGCAATCAGCCCTCTTCTTCTTGGCCGCCGCCGCCCATCCGCTTCTGAGGGTCGCTTTACACGATATCGCATATGATATCAGAATAAGGCAATGATCGTCGTTGATGCGAATGTCATGCTTTCGGCTTTCCGCTCCGCAAACGGGGCTTCGCACCTCCTTGTTCGCAAGATGATCAGCGGAGACGTTTCATTTTCCGTTTCACCCGCCGTTGCGCTTGAATATGAAGATGTTTTGAAACGGCCCGGGATTTTAGGCGAAAAAGCGTGGCTCAGTCATAGTGAAATCGATGCCGTTCTCGATGCTGTTTTCGCTCGCGCCAAATTGGTGTCTCCCTGGTTTCGGTTCAGGCCATTTCTGAACGATCCCAAAGACGACCTATATAGAATGCGCTCTTGCCGCCAACGCCGATACCATTGTCAGCAGCGACAGGCATTTTCAGCATCCGGCGGTCGAAGCATTCGGTTTGAAAGTTATCAGAGCAGGTGAATTCGTCGCCGAGGTGACGAAAAGGAGATCAACATGAGCACATATCCTTTGCGGCTTGCAGATCATGTGATGGAAGAAGCAAAACAGGTTGCGGCTGAGGACAATGTATCGCTGAACCAGTTGCTATCGGCGTTCATAGCCGACGGAATCGGACATCGCCGCGCGATCATGAAACTGAAGAAACGAGCTGATCGCGGAAACGCTGATGCTGCTCTCGCCATCCTCGATTGCACTCCGAATGTAAAGCCCGATGCTGGCGATGAGCTCGTCGAAGACTTAGGGCCGAAGACGTAGGCAGGCTCACCCCGAAAGGCAACTCTCAGCCGCCGCAGTGAGAAACAAAGCACAGTAAATTTCCCATGCGTCTCTGTAAGGCACACGAGATTGCGCCAGACAAAAAACCGGCGCGAAACCTCGCACCGGTTTTTTCAATTAGGCGAAAGATCCCGCTTATTTCTTCTTCTTGCCTGCAGCTTTGCCTTCGTCGAAGCCGACGTAGATCTTGGCGAAGTCGCCAGCGCCGCCGGGCAGTGCGATGTCGGTCTTGGTGAAGATGAACTGGGTGGTGCCTATGCCCGTCGGCACTTCGACTGGGTACTGCGTCACTTCCGAATAGAGCGTGTTCTTTCCGTCGGTCGCAGCAACCCGGATCGGCAGGTTGACGGTTCCCGCTCCACCCGCGGGACCGGCAACGACGCGACCCTGCACGACAACAGTCATCACCAGCTGGCTCTCGTTCTGCACGCATTGGCGTGTCGTGTCGGCGAGCGACGCCTGATAGACGATCTTGGTCGGGTCGTCCTTGGCGCCCTTGGCGTAGCTGCGGTAGGTGGCGGTTCCATCGAGCAGATAGACCTGCGGGCACGTGCCCTGGATGACGGCAGGGGTCGGCGCTGCGGCGCTGCCGCCGGCGTCGATCGCGCCGCCTGTGTCTGTTTTGTTGCAGCCCGCGATGACCACGAGAAGTGAAATTCCGAGAAGACGGATGGAAACTTTACCAAACACCTGACTTGACCCCCTGCCTTGCACAATGTGATGCCGCAGGCGTGACTGACCGTAAAATAAGGTATTTTTCGGTTTTCAGCCCGGCAACTTGAGCCTTTCAAGACCCTTGGCGATGGTCTATAGCAGCGACGCATTGAAAAATCGATTGGAGTCTGAAGCCGGAACGCCAATTTTTCAGGACGCGCTGAATTGGCCGGTTACAGACGAAAGTCCGATATTTCCGTCAGCTTTGCCAAGGGTTGACGCAAAAAGAACCGCGGTTCCCACCCGGTTCGACTACCAAGTGCTACAGCGGCCTTTGCGCGTCACGAAATGACGCGCGGCGCTGTAGGGTGCCGCTCAATTCCCGCCGCAACGTCTGCGGCAGCAAACAGACGACGAAGGATGGTCACGGTGAAGTATATCTCGACGCGGGGCGAAGCCCCTTCGCTGGGTTTTTGCGATGCGCTTCTGGCTGGTCTCGGCCGCGACGGCGGCCTGTATTTGCCGGCGGAATGGCCAAGCTTCACCAAGAAGGAAATCCGGGCGATGCGCGGAAAATCCTACCAGGAGATCGCGTTTACCGTCCTCACCCCCTTCATTGACGGCGAAATCCCCGACGACAAGTTCCGCGAGATGATCGACGAAGCCTATGCGACCTTCCGTCATCCGGCGATCGCTCCGATTGTCCAGACCGGCCCGAACGCCTTCATCATGGAGCTTTTCCACGGCTCGACGCTCGCCTTCAAGGACGTGGCGATGCAGCTGCTCGGGCGGCTGATGGATTATGTGCTCACCGAACGCAACGAGCGCGCCACCATCGTCGGCGCCACCTCGGGCGATACCGGCGGCGCTGCCATCGACGCCTTTGCCGGGCGTGACCGCACCGACATCTTCATCCTCTTCCCACATGGCAAGGTCTCGCCGGTGCAGCAGCGCCAGATGACCACATCGACGGCCAGCAATGTCCATGCGGTGGCAATCAACGGCAATTTCGACGACTGCCAGAGCCTCGTCAAAGAAATGTTCAACGATGTTGCATTCCGCGACAGCGTGGCGCTGTCCGGCGTCAACTCGATCAACTGGGCCCGCATCATGGCTCAGATCGTCTATTATTTTACCACGGCGTTGGCGCTCGGCGGCCCGGACCGGATGGTTTCCTTCACGGTTCCGACCGGCAATTTCGGCGATATCTTTGCAGGTTACGTGGCGCGCCAGATGGGCCTGCCGATCGACAAGCTGGTCGTCGCCACCAACGAGAACGACATTGTCGCCCGCACGCTGGAGACCGGCCGCTACGAGATGCGCGACGTCAAGGCGACCACCTCGCCGTCAATGGACATCCAGATTTCTTCCAATTTCGAACGGCTGCTGTTTGAGGTCTATGATCGCGACGCCTCCAAGGTGCGCGGCGCCATGGCCAACCTAAAACAGTCCGGCTCCTTCGAAATCGAGGACGATGCGCTGAAATCGATCCGCAAGGTGTTCCGCGCGGGCCGCGCCACCGAGAAGGATGTGGCCAAAACCATCGCCAAGACGCTGGAGACCACCGGCTACCTTCTCGACCCGCATACGGCCATCGGCGTCTTCGTTGCCAACAAGCATGAAACCTCGAGCGTGCCGATGGTGACGCTTGCCACCGCGCATCCGGCGAAATTCCCGGCTGCAGTAAAATCGGCCAGTGGTATTGACCCGGCGCTTCCAACGTGGCTTGCTAATCTGATGGTCAGGGAGGAGCGTTTCGACGTTCTTGACGCCGAGCTAAAAGCTGTTGAAACCTTTATCAACGAGCGGGCCCGCATCCGGAAATAAGGACGCAGAAAGACGTATGATGAAAGTTGAGTGCACCCGGCTACAATCCGGGTTGACGGTCGTCACCGAGAACATGCCGCATCTTGAAAGCGTCGCCCTCGGGGTCTGGATCAAATCCGGTTCACGCGATGAAACCACGGACGAGCACGGAATTGCCCATCTGCTGGAACATATGGCGTTTAAAGGTACCGCACGGCGAACAGCCCGCGATATTGCCGAACAGATCGAAAATGTCGGCGGCGAAGTCAACGCCGCAACATCAACGGAAACCACCTCCTACTACGCCCGTATTCTAGAGGGCGATGTTCCGCTCGCTGTCGATATTCTCGCCGACATCCTGACGGAATCCTCTTTCGACGAGGACGAGCTGCAGCGCGAAAAGCAGGTCATCCTGCAGGAAATCGGCGCCGCCAACGACACGCCCGACGATGTCGTCTTTGACAAGTTCGCCGAAACCGCCTTTGCCAACCAGACGATCGGCCGCCCGATCCTGGGCACGCCGGACACGGTTTTGTCCTTCACACCTCAGCAGATCCGCACCTATCTCGACCGCAACTACACCACCGATCGCATGTTCGTCGTCGGGGCCGGTGCGATCGATCATAATAGCTTTGTGCGACAGGTTGAAGACCGGTTTTCCAGCCTGCCGCAAAAGCCGGCAGCATCTCCGGTCGCCGATGTCGCCCATTATACCGGCGGCGATGTGCGCGAAAGCCGCGACCTGATGGACGCGCAGGTGCTGCTCGGCTTCGAGGGTAAGGCCTATCACGCCCGCGATTTCTACTGTTCGCAGATCCTTGCCAATATACTCGGCGGCGGCATGTCGTCCCGGCTGTTCCAGGAAGTGCGCGAGCATCGCGGTCTGTGCTATTCGGTCTATGCCTTCCATTGGGGCTTTTCCGACACCGGCATTTTCGGCGTTCATGCGGCAACCGGCGGCGAAAACCTGCCGGAACTGATGCCGGTCATCATCGATGAACTGCGCAAGTCGTCGATGAACATCGAACAGCAGGAAATCGACCGTGCCCGGGCGCAGATCCGTGCCCAGCTTTTGATGGGCCAGGAAAGCCCGGCAGCGCGTGCCGGCCAGATCGCCCGCCAGATGATGCTCTACGGCCGCCCGATCCCCAACGAGGAGCTGATGGAACGCCTGTCCGGCATCACCGTCGAGCGCCTGACCGATCTTGCCGGCCGGCTGTTCTTCGATACCGTGCCGACACTCTCGGCCATCGGTCCGGTCGAAAAGCTGGCGCCGATGGACGATATCCTTGGCGCTCTTTCCAACAAGGCTGTCCGGGCTCGGGCTGCCAACGGCTAGCTTTTTTTCGTATGAGCGACCTCCGGGCGTTCGTCGAGCGCCCGGCACTCTCGCATATGGTCTCAACCCATCCGCTGCGGAGGCTTCTATGACACGATCGGTCTTTCGGTTTCTGTCACGGCAGCCGGACCCGATCGAGATTGGCAATGCGACGCATGTGCTGCGCCTACCGAAATCAACCGATTACCGCCAATGGTATCAGCTGCGCAGCGAAAGCCGCGCCTTTCTCGAACCCTGGGAGCCGACCTGGCGTGCCGACGAGATGACAGAGAGTGCGTTTCGCACCCGCGTCATCCGCAACGAACAGGAATTTTCCTCCGGCCAGGCGGTGCCGCTCTTCATCATTTCACGCGACGGCGACCAGCTGATCGGCGGCCTGACCGTCGGCTATATCCGCCGGGGTGCCGCCCAATGCTGCATGATCGGCTACTGGATGGGCGAGCGATATGCCGGCAAGGGACACATGGCACAGGCCGTTAAACTGGCTATTCCCTATATCTTTTCGAGCCTTCAGTTGCACCGTATTGAAGCAGCCTGTATTCCCGAGAACCACAGAAGCATCCGGCTCCTTGAAAAGGCCGGGTTTCAGCGCGAAGGCTACTTGCGGGAATACCTGAAAATCAACGGGCAATGGCGGGATCACCTGATGTTCTCGCTGCTCTCGCAGGACAGCATGCAACATAAGAATTCGAGTGATTGATGTTTTTGACCCGCCTGCCACGTCACCCGTCAGCACGAAGGCTCTTGGCGCTTCTCACCGCCATGATGATCGCGTTCTGCCTGATCGGTAGCGGCGCGGCGCTCGCGACCGAACCCGTCAAGATTTCACGCGAGGACACCGCACTCGATCTGACGGCGACGACGGAAATCTACACCGGCCGCGGCGAAGCCTTCCAGGTCTCGACAGCGCCTGGCACAGACGGCATCGTGCGTCGCATCGAAGTGCGCTCCAGCGCCGAAAACCACCAGGGCGACTGGGCTGTGTTTGCGCTTGCCAACGTTTCGGAAGAGCAGCTGGAGCGCGTCATCGTCGCCCCGCATTTCCGTTTGGTGAATTCAAAACTGTTCTGGCCGGACCTCGGATCGCAGCGCATCCTGTCGATCACCCCTAGCGAAGGCTTTGCGCTCGACCGCCAGCCGAGCGACGAGGCCGACGTGTTCCGCATCACGCTCAACCCCGGCTCGGTCATCACCTTCGTCGCCGAACTCGCCGGTCCCGACCTGCCGCAGATCTACCTCTGGGAGCCGGACGCCTACAAGGACACGGTTAACGCTTTCACACTCTATCGCGGCATCGTGCTGGGCATTGCCGGCCTGCTTGCGGTGTTCCTGACCATCCTATTCGTCGTCAAGGGAACCTCGATGCTGCCCGCGACGGCAGCGCTCGCCTGGGCGGTGCTGGCCTATATCTGTGTCGATTTCGGCTTCCTGTCGAAGCTGATCTCGATCACCGCCGGCGATGAGCGCATATGGCGCGCAGGCAGCGAGGTGTTTCTCGCCGCCGGGCTGGTGATCTTTCTGTTCACCTATCTCAACCTCAACCGGTGGCACCAGCATTTGAGCTACGCGACGCTCGCCTGGATCCTCGGCCTTGGCCTCTTGTTCGGCGTGGCGATCTATGACCCTGCCATCGCCTCCGGTATCGCCCGCCTCTCCTTCGCGCTGACCGGCACGGCCGGGATCGTGCTGATCGCCTATCTCGGGTTCAACCGCTACGACCGCGCCATCCTGCTTGTGCCCGCCTGGCTTCTGATCCTCGTCTGGCTGTTCGGCGCCTGGCTGACCGTCACCGGCCAGCTGGCCAATGACATCGTCCAGCCGGCGCTTGGCGGCGGCCTGGTGCTGATCGTGCTTTTGATCGGCTTTACGGTGATGCAGCATGCCTTTGCCGGCGGCGCCTATAGCCAGGGGCTGTTTTCCGACCTCGAGCGCCAGTCGCTGGCACTGACCGGTTCCGGCGATACCGTTTGGGACTGGGACGTGGCACGCGACCGTGTCGTGACCATTCCCGACATCTCTGCCCAGCTTGGCCTTTCGCCGGGAACGATGCACGGCGCCGCCCGCAACTGGTTACCGCGCCTGCATCCCGATGACCGCGACCGGTTTCGCGCCACCCTGGACGTGCTTCTGGAACACCGCAAGGGACGGCTGAACCACGAGTTCCGCGTTCGCGCCGAAGACGGCCATTATCACTGGCTGTCGATCCGCGCCCGGCCGGTGCTTGGCGCCAACGGCGAAATCATCCGCTGCGTCGGCACCATTGTCGATGTTACCGAGCAGAAGAATTCCATCGACCGGCTGCTGCACAACGCGCTCAACGACAACCTGACCGGGTTGCCGAACCGGCAGATCTTCCTCGACCGGCTGCAATCGCTTCTGTCGCTGGCGCCCGGCTCGACTACCGTGCGCCCCACCGTCATCACTATCGACATCGACCGCTACAAGCACGTCAATGACATGCTGGGCATCGCTGCCGGCGACAATATCCTGGTCGCGCTCACCCGCCGCCTGCGGCGGCTGGTGAAACCGCAGGACACGCTGGCGCGTCTCGGCGGCGACGAATTCGGGCTGATCCTGATGTCCGAGCGCGATACCGCCAAGGTCGCCGATTTCGCCGATGCCGTTTCGAAGGCAATCATGGTGCCGCTCAATTTCGGCAATCGCGAAATCAACCTGACGGCTTCGATCGGCCTCGTCTCCTGGGTCGACCAACAGGAAAATGCCGCAGGCCTGCTCGACGATGCCGAACTGGCGATGTTCCGCGCCAAGAAGGCCGGCGGCAATCGCGTCGAGCCTTTCCGCCCGGCCTTCCGAGCCTCCGGCACCGATCGCTTGCAGCTTGAAACAGATCTGCGCCGCGCCATCGAGCGCAAGGAGCTAAGCCTCGTCTACCAGCCGATCGTGCGCCTGGTGGATGCCGAGATCGCCGGCTTTGAAGCGCTGATGCGCTGGGAGCATCCCAAGCGCGGCAGTATTTCGCCGTCGGAATTCATCCCGATCGCCGAAAACTCCGATCTCATCAACGAATTGGGTATGTTCGCCTTCGAAAGGGCCACCAGCGACCTGACCGAATGGCAGATCCAGACCGGCGACCTGCCGATCTTTGTTTCCGTCAACCTGTCGAGTGCGCAGCTGCTCAACAACGACCTCTATGACGATATCCGCGCGGTGTTGAACAAGAACCATTGTGATCCGCGCAAGGTGAAGGTGGAACTGACCGAATCCGTGGTGATGGAAAACCCGGAACAGGCGCGTCTTGTGCTGGAAAAACTGAAGGATGCGGGCCTGAAGCTGGCGCTCGACGATTTCGGCACCGGCCATTCGTCGCTGGCCTACCTCACCCGCTTTCCATTCGACACGATCAAGATCGACAAGTCACTGGTCAGGGACCCCAGCGACAAGCGCTCGATCCTCTTGCGCTCCGTCATCACCATGGCGCGCGAACTCGAGATGCAGGTTGTGGCCGAAGGCATCGAATCCGAGGAAGACGCCATCCAGCTCGCCCAGATGGGTTGCGATTTCGGCCAGAGCTTCCTGTTCGGCCCACCCATCGGCTCGGAATCGATCCAGCGGCTGCTGAAGGAGCGATTTCCGTTGATGAAGCGGGCGTGAGTGGAGTTTTCAATATCATCTAGCGAATGCCAGCGGCGACTGCTTTTGGCCGATATTGTTGAAAAAGTCCCGAGCGGTGCCATCGGAGCCGTTTCGCCCAGCGACCATTGGAATGAGATTCCCGTGGCCGCATACAGGGCGAATTGTTTCGCGCCAAAATGACAACGACCGTGACGTAACGCATTTTCATTCCGGCTGGCATAAGGCGACAATCGACGCGGCGAGTTTTTCGACAATATCGGCCCGAAGCGGTCCTTACAGAAGCTGACGGCTGCGGTATCCCGTTCTCATGACGTAATGTATGATGACGGAACGTTGGTGACGATCTATCTGGACCGGGAGGGAAAAATGGATTCTAGCGCGTCGAACGCGGACGTCGCGCCGTCAAGACCGTCCATCGTCCATATTGCGGTTCAATTGGGACTAGGCGCCCTTCTGGTCTATGTCTGTGCTAGGATCATATCGCCTTTCTTGGGAATCCTGCTTTGGTCGGCGATCCTGGCGGTCATGCTTTATCCTTTGCATCTCCGCCTGTCCGACCGGCTCGGCAATCGCTGGTCGGCATTTCTCATCGGGATGGTCGGCGTTGCCGTCGTGCTGGTACCTATCTTCGTCGTGGTCACATCGCTCGGATCTTCCATTTATTCGCTTGTTTCAGGCTTGCAGAACCACAGCCTGACTATTCCGCTGCCTCCAACGTGGCTTGCCGATCTGCCGGTGGTCGGAGCGAAGCTCTCGGAGGGTTGGGCGCTCACTGCCGCCAACCTGCCCTTGGCACTCAATAAATACGGCCAGATGCTGACAAAGCCCGCTGCGTGGCTCGCATCCTTCGCTGGCGGCTTGGCCGCTGGCGGCCTGTCCTTCGTTCTTTCCATCGTGATCGCCGCCGTGCTGGTGGCGTATGCCAATGGCGCTGCGGCCTTTGCCCTCAGTCTGCTGGAACTGGTAACCAACAGCAAGGCGCGCGGGGCGCGGCTCGTGAAGCTGACCGCCGCAACGATCCGGGGAGTGGCGGTCGGAGTGGTCGGCGTGGCGGTGATCCAGTCGATGCTCGTTGGCGTTGCTTTCTTCGCCATTGGCCTTCCGGCGGCCGGTGCTCTAACGCTTGTCACGTTTCTCTTGGCAGTCGTTCAGGTGCCGGCGCTGCTGCTGACCCTGCCTGTCATGGCCTATGTCTTTGCCACGGAAGCAACCACACCGGCAATAATTTTTGCCGTTTGATCCCTCGTCGCCGGGCTTAGCGACAATTTCCTCAAACCATTGATGCTCGGCCGTGGATTGGACGTGCCAATGCCGGTCATTTTGGTCGGCGTCATCGGTGGGATGTTAGCCGATGGCCTTCTCGGTATATTTGTTGGCCCCGTGCTACTGGGCGTCGGCTTTGTGCTGCTGATGGAATGGATGCATCAGCGCCCGGTCGGCGACGGAGAGCCGATCGAAGGTTCGGCGCTATGATTGCAGTTGTTGCTCTCGGTTTGCTTGCGATGTCGATATGCCTCGCGCTCCAGGCATTCGCCTCAGTACTCGCCGCGCGGTACTTTGCTCATGCCCAGACACAACCCATGGGCCGAAAACCGTGGCGGACTATCTTCCTGCAATTCTCGATTTTGATGATCGTGCTCATGGTGGGCAATATCGTCCAAGTCGCATTTTGGGCACTGCTATATAGCGTGCTCGGTGCCTTCGAGGACTTCGAAACGGCAATGTATTTTTCGGGCGTCACCTTCACCTCGCTTGGCTATGGCGACGTGGTGCTTGATGGCCGTATTCGGCTGTTGGGACCACTGCAGGCGGCCAATGGACTGATGATGTTCGGAATCACGACTGCCCTCTTTTTTTCGGCTATCCAGCAGGCCACGGGGAAGTTGGGCACGTCAAATAGAACCGCGCGTGAGCCGTAAAGGATTGGAGCAGCGAGAGCTTCCGGCGCAAAGCGGTCGCTGGCAGCGCCTCAAGCGGCTGGCGGCATTTGCCATATAAATCGGATTTTTTTCGACATCTACTCAACAATCACCAATGACTACTCACTAACGACTAACCACTATCGCGGTAGGCCGCCCCTGCCCGCCTGATCAGCCGGTTGATGAAATCGAGTTTCTGCACCACCGGCGGCGAGAGCACGAAGGGGTAGCTGTCGGGCTGGCCCATGCTGCGCTGGATGCTGTTCAGCGCGACGCTGAGGGGAACCCAGGCATCGACCAGGGGCTGGGCACCCACCGCCCTGTAGGGATCGAAATCGACCTCGGCGGCCATGGCCTCGTGGCGGCGAGGTTCTGTCGTGAGGCCGAACGCGCGGGCGGTTTCCAGCGTATCGACGATGTGGAAGAAATGCGCCCAGCATTCGGCAAAATCCTCGGCCGGATGGGCGCTGGCGTAGGTGCTGATGAACCTCTCCTGCCAGTCGACTGGTGGTCCCTGTTCGTAATTGCGTTTCAGCGCCTCGGCATAGTCCTCGCGTTCATCGCCGAACAGTGCCCGGGCTTCGTTAAGCGTCTGGTCGTCGCGCACCAGCTGGGCCCAGTAGAAATGGCCGATCTCATGGCGGAAATGGCCAAGCAGCGTCCGGTAGGGCTCGTTCATTGATACCCGCACGCTTTCGCGCGTCGCATCATTGGCCTCTGCCGCCCGCAGGCTGATGAGGCCGTCCTCATGGCCGGTCATGGCCGGAACGATATTGCCGTTGGCATCGACCTCGTCGGCAAGGAAATCAAACACGAGGCCGCCTTGCGGATCGACGTCGCGGCCGGGGCGCGGCAGGTTCCAGCGCAGCAGCGAGTAGAACAGATGACGCTGGGCCTGGCCGATCTTCTGCCAGCGCGCCAGACCTTCCGGATTGTCGGAGACCGGCACGATGCGGTTGTAGCGGCAGGCCTGGCAATAGACTTGGCTGTCATTGGTCGAGATCAGCCAGTTGCAGATGTCGTGCGCTGCATTGGCGCAGAAGCGGACGTCGGCTTGCGTGCGCGAGGACGCCTGCCACAGGTTTTCACCAGCAGGCGTCAGAGCCTCTACCGCCAACGCCTCGGGCAGAAAACCGAGCTGCGATCCGCAATTGATGCAGACGCGGTTGTCGAAGTGAACGGGATTTCCGCAATTTCCGCACTCGTAAAGTCTCATAGCCCGCCCGATATGTCTCGATGTAAGGGATGCTGGCGCAGCGGATGCCGGCCATAACGTGGTCTCATTCACAGAGAAATGCCCGCCGGCACAAGGCACAGCGGGCATCGGCGCTGAAATCGTCCATCCAGTTGAACCCGTCAGGACAGTCGATCCGCGCACCTTGGAGCCGCTGGCGCCTCTTTTCGAGATGACCGGCGGCAATCCGGATTACATGCGATCAACGGTACCCTTGACGGCATCCTTGGCCTTGCCTGTGGCCGTCTGGACCTTGCCCTTGATTTCCTGGCCCTTGCCTTCAGCCTGCAGCTTTTCGCTACCGGTTGCCTTGCCGGCAGCCTGCTTGACCTTGCCTGCTGCCTTATTGGCGGCGCCGGAAATCTTGTCGGAAGTGCTACCCATGATCAGTCTCCTTGAGAGGTTGAGGACAAGAGCGGAGCGTCCTGTCCTTGCGACTGGAAAACGGAGGGAGGCTCAAATTGTTCCGGCGCAACATCCAAAAGACGGAAAATAGATTTGCCTATGCGTGACCCGCATCGACCGACAGCATCGCGGGGGCGACGCCCATCAGGGCCAGCGCCCGGTCGTATTTATCGCCGAGATCGCGGTCGAAGATCAGTTCTTCGCTGGCCGGGCAATTCAGCCAGCCATTGTTGGCAATCTCGTTTTCGAGCTGGCCAGCACCCCAGCCGGCATAGCCCAGCATCATCATCGCCTTGGCAGGTCCCTGGCCGCGCGAGATGGCCCGGACGATGTCGAGTGTTGCCGTCAGGCAGATGTCGTCGTTGACGGGAATGCTGGATTCACTGAGGTAATCGTCCGAATGCAGGACGAAGCCGCGCCCGGTTTCAACCGGACCGCCGGTCTGGATCTGGAAATCGCGGGTGACGCCGGGCAGCCGGATCGCCTGCTGCTGATCGATGATGTGCAGATGCAAAAGAACGTCCGGAAAGGTCAGTTGCTGCGGCCGGTTGAGCACGAAGCCCATGGCACCGTCGTCCGAATGGGCGCAGACGAAGATGACCGTGCGGGCAAAATTGCTGTCGAACATGCCGGGCATGGCGATCAGGAACTGACCATCCAATACCCCGCGTTCGCGTTTTTTCTGGAACGTCGCCATCATGGTCTTAGCCTATCAACTCAGGTTCAAATGAAAAGCGTTTCCACCCTGGTCTTTTGTTGAGGATTTCATCGGTCCTTGAGGTCGCGTGCCATCAAAAGAAAATGATCGCGCGGTGAAAGCCGGCATCTTTCAACCCTGCCCCAAAACCGATATGCCTCAGCATCATGAAACATCATCGCCTCCTAGAGAATGTGCCTCATTTGGCTGCGCTGGCAACCCTCTCGGCGTATTTTTTTATCACCCCTGCCGCCGATGCCGCGCAGAGCCAATGGGTACAGTCAGAGGGTGGCGAGGTGCGGATTGTCGCCGACAGGCCCGAGCCGGACGGCACGATCCCTGCCATTCTCGACATCCGGCTGAAGCCCGGCTGGAAAACCTATTGGATTGAGCCCGGCGCGAGCGGCATCCCGCCGCAGATTACCATCGATCCACGCGACGGTATCTCCTTTTCCGGAATGCGCTTTCCAGCCCCGAAGGCGTTTCACGACGGCATTGCAGGCTATACCGGCTACGACCATTCGGTGGCGTTTCCGCTGTCCTTGAAGCGGGAGAAGACTGGGGATCTCAGCCTGAAGATCTCGGTGTTCCTTGGCATCTGCAAGGACATCTGCATTCCGGTTCAGGCCGATCTTGATCTTTCCCTGCCGCAGGGGCTTTCGGAAAACCCGCTCGACCGGGCGCGGATCGACGATGCGGTTGCGGCGCTGCCGATGCTGCCGTCCGACACGTTCAAGGTGACGGCCGCCTTCTTCGATGCCGCTGAAAAACGCCTGCATCTGTCGCTGGTGACGCCGGTGGCGACAACGCCAGCCGAACTCTTTCTCGCTGGCCCGCCCGGCTACAGCTTCGGCAAACCCGAAAAAGTGACGTCCAAGAACGGCCACGTCACAGCTGAGATCGCCGTGCGCGTTCCAGCAAATGGCGGTGCACTGAAAAGCGGCTCTGTCATGCTCGTCGCGCGCGCCGGCGAGCAGAGCATGCAAACCCCACTTGCCTTTGACTGAACCGAATCTATATTCCCATCCGACCCAACGGAGCCATCGCGCTCCGACCTTCCCGAAAAGACTTCAAGGAGTGAGACCGTGACCATTTCCGTCGGAGACAAGCTGCCCGCCGCCACCTTCAAGGAAAAGACCGCCGATGGGCCGGTCGAAATCAGCACCGAGCAGTTGTTTGCCGGCAAGAAGGTCGTCCTGTTCGCCGTTCCCGGCGCCTTCACCCCGACCTGCTCGCTCAACCACCTGCCTGGTTACCTGGAAAACCGCGACGCCATCCTTGCCCGCGGCATCGACGATATCGCCGTCGTTGCGGTCAACGACCTGCATGTGATGGGCGCCTGGGCGACCGCATCGGGTGGCATCGGCAAGATTCACTTCCTCTCAGACTGGAACGCCGCCTTCACCAAGGCGCTCGGCATGGATATCGACCTGTCCGCCGGCACGCTCGGCCTGCGCTCGAAGCGCTATTCGATGCTGGTGGAAGACGGCGTGGTGAAGACGCTCAACGTCGAGGAAAGCCCCGGCCAGGCGACTGTTTCTGCTGCTGCGGCCATGCTCGAGCAGATCTGACGCTACCCATCCGACAAGCGGACACCCCACCTCCATCATGCTCGCCCTTGTGGCGGGCATCCAGCGACCCGACGTCTGTCGGGTCAAAAAACCTTTCAGCCCGAGGACTTGGGCTGACTGGACTCCTGTGACAAGCACAGGAGTGACGGTGGTTTTGGCTGCCGCGGGATTTTCCCAGTGACCTTCCGAGAAACGAGAACCGGCTCTGTCAGTCCGAACCGGCCTGTCGAAGACACAGACGGGCTTTTACATTTACGCCATCAGCGCCTATTGCACGTGCCGCTCAACCAACGTTGCAAGCTGCCCGATGACCGTGCCCCAGCCGTCGTAGAAGCCCGCCTCTTCGTGCATGTTCCGGTCGGCATTGCTCTTGTGCATGACATGGGCGTGATAGTCGGTGCCCTCAGGGTGATCCTGCAGCGTGATGATGGCCGTCATGAACGGTTGCTCGGCCGGCCGCCAGCCGCCGGTCAGCGCATTGGTGAAGACGATCTTTTCGCCATCCTCGACGGCGAGGAAGCAGGCGGAGAGATGCGGCTGGAAATCGCCGCCGTTTTCGCTCATCTGCGTTGTGAAAGCGCCGCCCGGGCGCAACTCCATCGCGACGACCTTGCATCTGGCCGGTTGCGGGATCCACCATTGCTCGAAGCGTGACGGATCGGTCCAGGCGCTCCAGACGAGCGATCGCGGTGCCTTGATGATCCGGGAAATCGTCAGGTCGAGTTCGGGGTTGGGTGTTGTCATTGTCAGCCTCCTTCTGCCTGTGTCTTAGTTACAAACTGCTCGAGCCTGTCGGTACGGCCCTCCCACAGCGCCCGCTGCGCCGACAGCCAGGCATCGACCGCGGCGAACTGCTGCTTCTCGATGACACAGGTCCTGACCCGGCCCTGCTTGCGGGTCTGGATCAGGCCGCTGCCTTCCAGAAAATGAATGTGCTTCATGAACGACGGCAGGGCCATGTCGAATGGCTGTGCAAGGTCGCTAATGCTGGCAGGTCCCTTGCCCAGCCGAGCCAGGACGGCACGGCGGGTGGGATCTGCAAGCGCCTGGAAAATGCCGTTGAGTTGCTCTGAATAGTGACCCATAAGGCTAAGTATCATCGTTAAACACTTACCACAAGAGCTAAGTGTTACATCCTATCCTTGACTTGTCAGACTGGGACGGCATCTCTGCATTCGAGTGAGTGTTCGGGAGATCACGATGAAGACATTTCTGCGTATTGTTGCCGCTTGTGCCGCCATAACGGCAGCCGGACAGGCAGCAGCCAAGATTCCGCTGGTCAATGCCACCTGCCCCGGCAAGATCGAGGTTCACGCCGATCAGGGCGGGCCGATCTACATCAATGGCAAGGAAGGCAAGCTCAAAGTCTTCAATGAGAACTATTACGAAGCCAAGGGCAGCGGCGTCACCATATCGCTCACCATCAGTCCGGATGGATCTGCGGATGTGTCCTATACCGGCAAGGGCGGCGCCAATGGTGTCTGCACCGTAAAATAATCCGCAGAGGCGTCATGAACCAGAGCATCGCACTGATCGCCCTCGTCGTTGCCGACTATGACGAGGCGATCGATTTCTATGTCACGAAGCTGGGGTTCCTGCTGGTCGAGGACACTTACCAGCCGGAGCAGGACAAGCGCTGGGTCGTCGTGAGACCGCCGGGCGACGGCAGCACATCCCTGCTTCTGGCACGGGCATCCTCGGAGCATCAGGAAGCGTTCATCGGCAACCAGGCTGGCGGTCGCGTGTTCCTGTTCCTGCAGACTGACGATTTCTGGCGGGATCATGCGAAGATGGTAGAGACCGGCATCCGCTTTACCCGCGAGCCGAAAGAGGCCGCCTACGGCATCGTCGCGGTGTTCGAGGACCTCTATGGTAACCTTTGGGATCTCGTTGAGTTTACCGACGGACGGTAGAGGTTTCCGCTTTTCTTTGAATCGCGAAACGCTCCATTCTTTTGTTTGCCGCAATTCCGGACGCAAAACCGCTGCGCATTTTGCTGGAATTGCTTTGCCTACCGCTTCTTCTTGAACGGCTCCATGCCCTTGCGGGCCAGTTCGTCGGCGCGTTCGTTTTCCGGGTGGCCGGCATGGCCCTTGACCCAGTGCCAGGTGACCTTGTGGCTCTGGTTGGCGACGTCGAGCGCCTGCCAGAGTTCGCCATTCTTCACCGGCTTCTTGTCGGCGGTCTTCCAGCCGTTTTTCTTCCAGCCGTGAATCCACTTGCCGATGCCGTCCATGACGTATTTCGAATCGGTATAGAGATCGACCTCGCACTGGGTCTTCAGGCTGGTGAGCGCGGTGATCGCCGCCAAGAGTTCCATGCGGTTGTTGGTGGTTTCCGCTTCGCCGCCGCACAGGTCCTTCTCGGTCTCGCCATAGCGCAGCACGGCGCCCCAGCCGCCCGGACCCGGATTTCCGGAGCAGGCGCCATCGGTGAAGATATCGACATGTTTCATGCGGGCACTGTCTCGTTAATCAGGCCGTATTCGGCGGATGTTGCGATGGAACGGTGGAATTGCAGCTTCTTCAGATATTCGAGCGGGTCTTTCTTGACCACCAGCGCACCGGCCGGCGTCAACAGCCAGTCGTAGAGCCGGGTCAGGAAGAACCGCAGGGCAGAGCCGCGCGCAAGCAACGGCAGGGCTTCGATCTCGGCTGCGGTCAGCGGCCGCACGCTCTGATAGCCCGACAGCAGCGCCATGCCCTTGGTGATGTTGAAGGCACCGTCCTTTTCGAAGCACCAGGCGTTCAGGCAGACGGAGACGTCATAGGCGAGCAGGTCGTTGCAGGCGAAATAGAAGTCGATCAGGCCGGACAGGCCGTCGCCGAGGAAGAAGACGTTGTCTGGGAAGAGGTCGGCATGGATGACGCCTTGCGGCAGATCCTTCGGCCAATGGGCTTCGAGGAAATCCAACTCATTGGCGATCTCGGCCGCAAGGCCCGGCTGCACCTCGTCGGCGCGGTCGCGCGCATTGTTCCAGAGCGGCCGCCAGCCGCCGACAGACAGCGCGTTGGGGCGGCGGATCTCGAAGCCTTCGCCGGCCACATGCATGGCGGCGAGCGCCTTGCCGACTTCGCGGCAATGGCTGGCATCGGGCTTGCGCAGCCACATGCCTTCGAGAAACGAAATCACTGCGGCCGGGCGGCCGGACAGGTGGCCCAGCAGTGCGCCATCGGCGCGCGGCAGAGGCAGCGGGCAGGACAGCCCCTTGTCAGCGAGGTGATGCATCAGGCCCAAAAAGAACGGCAGGTCGTTCTGGTCCACCCGCTTTTCGTAAAGCGTTAGGATGTAGGCGCCCTTGGTGGTGTGCAGCAGGAAATTGGTGTTTTCGACGCCCTCGGCGATGCCCTTGTAGGACGTCAGCGTGCCGACGTCGTACTGCTTCAGGAAGCCGCTGAGATCGTCTTCGGTGATGTCGGTGTAAACTGCCAAGGTCGGATCTCGTGTTTTGAGCGGTGACGGATGGTCTGAGGTCGAGGAGGCCTACCCCCTCTGTCACTATCGTGACATCTCCCCCTCAAGGGGGGAGATCATTCTTTTTCCTTACAGGCTTTCCGGTAAGGCGGGCAAAAGCTTGCGGTCAATCTCCCCCCTTGAGGGGGAGATGTCCCGGAGGGACAGAGGGGGGTACCCTCGGCAGAACGAGAACAGTGAAACCGTTACTCCCCATTCACGAACGCCATGTCCTGCGCCGTCAGCGGCACGTGGCGAAGCTCGCGGTTGACCAGGAAGTTTTCGGTCTCCTCGACGGTATCGGCAAGCTCCACCGCAGCATCGTAACGCGCGCGAAAAGCCTCGATGATCTCGTTGACGATCACTTCCGGTGCCGACGCGCCCGCCGACAGGCCGACTGTAGAGATATCAGCGAAATCATCCCAGTCGATTTCCGACGCGCGCTGGACAAGGACCGATTTTTTCGCCCCGGCCCGGAGTGCGACCTCGACCAAGCGCTTGGAGTTCGACGAATTCGGAGCGCCGACGATGATGAAATGATCGCAGCCGGGGGCTGCCTGTTTGACGGCTTCCTGACGGTTGGTCGTCGCGTAGCAGATCGAATCGGCTGCAGGCGCCGTCAGGTTCGGGAAGCGCTCGTGCAGCCGCTTGATGACGCCGGCGGTATCATCGACAGACAGCGTCGTCTGGGTGACGAAGCCGAGATTGTCCGCGTCCGGCGGTATGTAGGTTTCGGCGTCCTCGACCGTCTCGACCAGCGACACGGCGCCTTCCGGCAACTGGCCCATCGTGCCGATCACCTCCGGATGTCCGGCATGGCCGATCAGCACGACATGGCGGCCGAGCTTCTGGTGGCGCATGGCCTGCTTGTGGACCTTGGAGACCAGCGGGCATGTGGCGTCGAGGTAAAAGAGATTACGCTCCGTCGCATCGGCAGGCACCGACTTTGGCACGCCATGGGCGGAAAACACCACCGGCTGCTTGCGATGCTCCGGCGGGATCTCGTCGAGCTCTTCGACGAAGATCGCACCCTTGGCCTCTAGGCCTTCGACGACGTAGCGGTTGTGGACGATCTCGTGACGGACATAGACCGGCGCGCCATATTCCTTCAACGCCAAGACGACGATCTGGATCGCCCGGTCGACCCCGGCGCAAAAGCCGCGCGGGCCGCAGAGGCGCAAGGTGATCGGTGTTTTTGCTGGAAGAAAAGTCGCCATTGATCAGAATGCCAGTAAGGTGAACACAAGGCCGAGAATTGCCGGCCCGCCCTGCACAAGCAGGATGCGCGGCTTGACCGACCATGCGCCATATATAGCGGCAACGATCACGCACACAAGGAAGAACAGCTTCAGCTGGACGGCAAATTCCGGCGGCGACGCGATCAGCGACCACAAAAGTCCGGCGGCGAGAAAGCCGTTATAGAGCCCCTGATTGGCCGCCAGAACCTTGGTCGCCTGCGCCTGTTCCGGCGTCATCCGAAACACTTTTTGCCCCTGCGGCCCCGTCCAGAGAAACATTTCAAGCACGAGGAAACCGACATGCAGGAGAGCTGTCAGGGCGATCAGGATGTTTGCGAGAATGGCCATTCGATTTCCCCAGGTGGCACGCTGCCTCGACCTTATGTCTTCCGCCGGAAGATGAAAATCCCGCTGATGACAACCAGCGCGGCGGCCAGCCCATACCAGGTCATGGCATATTGCAGATGGCTGTTGGGAAAGTCGAACTGCGTCACGCCGCCGATCGGCATGCCGCCTTCATGCGGCGTTGCATCGGCATCGATGAAGAAGGGCACGACCTTGGCCGGATCGAGGCCGGTGCTTGCGGCCATGACATCGAGATCCTTCCAGTAGAAGATGTTCTTGGCGACATCATTGTCCGGCACGGCCCAGGAGGGTTTTTCCAGGAGCTTGGCGCGGGAAAGTCCCGTGACGGTCTGGTCGCCGGTCAGCTGGCCCTGCTTGCGCATTTCCGGCTCTTTGGCCTCGAACGTGACGAAGCCGCGATTAACGAGGACGATCTGGCCATCGGTCAGCTGCAGCGGCGTATAGACGTAATAGCCGGTGCGGCCTCCATAGGTCGCGAAGAAATGCCGTTCCTTGTTGTTGATATAGGTGCCGGTGACGCGCACCGTGCGGTAATCGACATCCTCGCCGGCCTTGGCCAAGGCCTCGATCGCCGCCAGGTCGGCAGGCGGTGCGGCGCGGCGTTCCGCAATCGACGCCAGAAGCCCTTCCTTCCAGGCCAGCCGCTCCATCTGCCATGTACCAAGCGCGAAGAGGATCGCCAGCGCGACCAGAACCAGAACGATGCCAATGATGCGGCCGGCAAGCCCGCCGCTTTTCTTGTCCGACACAGTATCAGCCACGATCGATCTCGCCCTGGTGTGCATTGTTGCGGAATTGCAGCGTGATCAGGATACCCTTCAGCATGCGCATGAGGACCAGGCTGAAGATGATGGCGAGCGGTATCCACAACAGGAAATGCACCCAGAGCGGCGGATTGATGTTGACCTCCATCCAGAGAGCTGCCCCGACGACGATGAAACCGACGATCAGGATGACGAAGACCACCGGGCCGTCGCCAGCATCGGCAAAGCCATAATCGAGACCGCAATTGGCGCAGGCCGGCTTCATCGTCAGGAAACCGTCAAACAACTTACCCTCACCGCATCGCGGGCAAAGCCCCCTGATCCCGGCCTTGACCGGCTCGACCGGCGGGAAATGTGCGCTGTCTTCGTTCATGCCGTTTTCGTTCCTTCTTGCGCTGTGCTTCATAAACCATTCGCACCGGCAGCGATATATCGGCCCCCGCGACGTTTAGGCCCATCAACGCGTTGGCAAACAGGCAAAGAAAAAGGCGGGCACTCATGCACCCGCCTTCAAAATTCTTCAGTTCAGAAATCGATCACATATGAGCGATCGGCGCACCCCAGCCGCCCCAGATGTAGATCGAGAAGAACAGGAACAGCCAGACCACGTCAACGAAGTGCCAGTACCAGGCGGCGGCTTCGAAGCCGAAATGCTGCTTGGGGGTAAAGTCGCCCTTCACTGCGCGCAGCAGGCAGATGGCCAGGAAGATCGTGCCGACCAGAACGTGGAAGCCGTGGAAACCGGTCGCCATGAAGAAGGTCGCACCGTAGATCGAATCCTTGAAGGCAAACGGTGCGTGGGCGTATTCGTAAGCCTGAACGTAGGAGAACAGGATGCCGAGCAGAACCGTCAGGGTCAGGCCGTTGATCAGGCCCTTGCGGTCGCCGTGCAGCAACGCGTGGTGTGCCCAAGTAACCGTCGTGCCGGAGAGCAGCAGGATGACGGTGTTGTAGAGCGGCAGGTGCCAGGGATCGAGAACCTCGATGCCCTTCGGCGGCCAGACACCGCCGGTAAAGGCCGAGCGGGTTGCCTGGATGGCTTCGCCCGGGAACAGGCTGGCATCGAAATAGGCCCAGAACCAGGCAACGAAGAACATCACTTCCGAAGCGATGAACATGATCATGCCGTAGCGCAGGTGCAGCGACACGACGCGGGTGTGGTGGCCCTCATGCGCTTCCTTGATCGTGTCCGACCACCAGCCGTACATCGTGTAGAGAACGACAGCGAGACCGATGAAGAAGAACCACGGGTGCGCCCAGTCGACACCGAACAGGTGCAGCGTACCGCCCGACAGGTATCGCATATAGCCGACACCGCCAAAGGCCATGACGAAGGCGCCGATCGAGGCGATCAGCGGCCAAGGGCTCGGATCGATGATGTGGTAGTCGTGATTTTTCTGATGCGCATCGGCCATGTGGACTATCCCCGATAAGTCTTTCTCATGTCGTCATTTCCGGCTTAGCCGAAAACTATGATCTGTCAAAGTTTGTTGTCAGTTTCGGCGGGCTTTACCGTCAGCGCCGCAACCGGCTTTGACGGCTCGCGGGCGTAGAACGTATAGGAGAGGGTCAGCGTATTGATCCCCCTGGTCTCAACAGCCTTGACGATTTCCGGATCGATGAAGAAAACCACCGGCATCTTCATGTCTTCACCCGGTTGCAGTGTCGTCTCGGTAAAGCAGAAGCACTCGACCTTGTTGAAATAGGCCCCGGCCGCCATCGGCGTCACGTTGAAGACCGCCTGACCGGTCGTCGCCTTCTTCGCCATGTTGGTCGCTTCAAACTCGATCTGCACGGTTTCGCCGATCTTCAGTTCGATCTCGCGCTGCACCGGCTTGAAGCTCCAAGGCAGGTCGGATGCAATGTTGGCATCGAACGTCACCTTGATCTTCTTGTCGAGAATGATTTCGGAGGCCTGCTCGACGCGCTTGGTCGTACCGTTATAGCCGGTCACCCTGCAGAACATGTCGTAGAGCGGCACGGCGGCATAGGCCATGCCGGTCATGCCGACGACGAAAGCGAGGCAGGACGCGACGATGACGCCGTTCGCCCGTTCCTTCTTCTGTTCTGGCGTTCTGATCGGTGCCATGATCGTTCCTTACTGAACCATACCGTTGCTGAACTTGATCAGCGTCACGACATAGAAAATGGCAGCGAGACCGAAGAGAACGGCGCCAAGCGCGATATTGCGGCCGCGGCGCGACTTCTTCTGGGCGTCCGTGAGTGTCACGAGTTCCATCAGGCAACCTTTCCGGCAGTAAGCCACAGCGTGGCAATCAGGTGATCGATCATCAGCGCGGAGAAAATCGCGAAGAGATAGACGATCGAAAATGCAAAGAGCTTCTTGGCCGGCACCATCTTTTCGTCACCTTCCGGCATGCGGTGCACGCCGATCGAGTACCAGATGAAACCAAGACCGAGGGCTGCGGCGAAAGCGCCGTAACCGATGCTCGAAAAGCCGAGGATGGTCGGTACGACGCCGATGATCGCGGTCAGCACGGCATAGATGACGATCTGCGTCTTGGTGGTCGCCTCGCCGCTGACATTCGGCAGCATCGGCACCCCGACGGCGCCGTAGTCGCGCATCTTGAACAGAGCCAGCGCCCAGAAATGGGCCGGCGTCCAGAGGAAGGTGATGAGGAAGAGGACGATGCTCTCGATGGCGATGCCGTTGGTGACGCAGGCCCAGCCGATCATTGGCGGAAAGGCGCCGGCGGCTCCGCCGATGACGATGTTCTGCGGCGTCGAGCGCTTCAGCCACATCGTGTAGATCACCACGTAGAAGAAAATCGTGAAGGCGAGCAGACCGGCAGACAGCCAGTTGACGACGATGCCGAGGATGCAGACGGAAAAGGCCGATAGCGTCAGGCCGAAGGCGAGCGCTTCCTGCGGCAGGATCTTGCCCGCCGGGATCGGCCGCTTTGCCGTGCGGGTCATTATCGCATCGATATCGGCATCGTACCACATGTTGAGGGCACCGGAGGCTCCAGCACCCACGGCGATACAGAGGATCGCAATGAAACCGATGAAGGGATTGATATGGCCGGGCGCCAGCACCATGCCGGCAAGCGCCGTAAACACCACCAGCGACATGACGCGCGGCTTCAAGAGTTCGAAGAAATCGCGCGCAGAGGCTTCCGAGGGGCGAACACTGCCCTCCGGGCCCATTGCTTCGTGATTTTCGATGACCGTCATGTCTCGTCCTTGAATTAATCTGGCGCTCTTTCAGTCGCCTTTGCCGGATTTCCCGGCTTGGAACGAAGCCGCCGTTTCCGGCGGCTTCGGATTAAGTGCAGCGCTTACTTGATGCGCGGCAGCTGTTCCCACTGGTGGAACGGCGGCGGCGATGTCAGCTGCCATTCGAGCGTGTTTGCACCCTCGCCCCATGGGTTGTTGCCGGCAACGCGCTTCTTGGCGAAGGCTTCGGCCACGCAGAAGAGGAAGATCAGGACGCCGAAGGCCGAGATATACGAACCATAGGACGACACGGCGTTCCAGCCGGCATAGGCATCCGGATAGTCGATGTAACGGCGCGGCATGCCGGCGAGGCCGAGGAAATGCTGCGGGAAGAACACCAGGTTCACACCGACAAACATGACCCAGAAATGCAGCTTGCCGAGGAATTCCGAATACATGTAGCCGGTCATCTTGGGGAACCAGTAGTACCAGCCGGCAAAGATCGCGAACACGGCGCCGAGCGACAGAACGTAGTGGAAGTGGGCAACCACGTAGTAGGTGTCGTGCAGCGAACGGTCGAGGCCGGCATTGGCGAGCTGAACACCGGTGACGCCGCCGACGGTGAACAGGAAGATGAAGCCGATCGCCCAGACCATCGGCGTGGTGAAGCGGATCGAACCGCCCCACATCGTGGCAATCCAGGAGAAAATCTTCACGCCGGTCGGAACCGCGATGACCATCGTCGCGAAGACGAAGTAGCGCTGCGTGTCGAGCGACATGCCGACGGTGTACATGTGGTGCGCCCAGACGATGAAGCCGACGGCGCCGATGGCGACCATGGCGTAGGCCATGCCCAGGTAACCGAAGATCGGCTTGCGCGAGAAGGTCGAGACGATGTGGCTGACGATGCCGAAACCGGGCAGGATCAGGATGTACACTTCCGGGTGACCGAAGAACCAGAACAGGTGCTGGAACAGGATCGGGTCGCCGCCGCCTTCAGGCGCGAAAAAGGACGTGCCGAAGTTGCGGTCGGTAAGCAGCATGGTGATGCCGCCTGCCAGAACCGGCAACGAAAGAAGCAGCAGGAAGGCGGTGATCAGAACGGACCAGGCAAACAGCGGCATCTTGTGCAGCGTCATGCCCGGAGCGCGCATGTTGAGGATCGTGGTGATGAAGTTGATCGCGCCGAGGATCGACGAGGCACCGGCAATGTGCAGGCCGAGGATCACGAGGTCCATGGAAGGCCCTGGCGTTCCGGCCGTCGACAGAGGCGGATAGATCGTCCAGCCACCCCCGGAGCCATAACCACCGGCCGGGCCTTCGACGAACATCGACAGAAGCACGAGCAGGAAGGCCGGGATGATCAACCAGAAGGAGATGTTGTTCATGCGCGGGAACGCCATGTCCGGCGCGCCGATCATGATCGGCACCATCCAGTTGGCAAAGCCGCCGATCAGCGCCGGCATGACCATGAAGAAGATCATGATCAGCGCATGCGCTGTCGTGAAGACGTTGAACATCTGCTTGCCGCCGTCGATGGCAGCGTCGCCCTCGAAGCCGTAGACCATGGACGCCAGACCGTGGAAGATCTGGATACCCGGCTCCTGCAGCTCGGCGCGCATGAAGACTGACAGCGTGCCGCCGATGATGCCCGCGAAGATCGCGAAGATCAGGTACAGCGTGCCGATGTCCTTGTGGTTGGTCGAGAGGAACCAGCGCTGAAAGAAGGTCAGCGGCTTGTGGGCGTGGTCATGGTCATCGTGCGCATGGTCATGCGCGTGATCATGAAGGTGATCGTGGGTAGTGGTAGTTCCGGCCATTGGCCTGTCCCCCTTCGAAATACTTTTCGGGCGAATTACTGTGCGGCGTTTTCAGCGACGTCTACGGTCTTGGCCGCGCCGTCGATGGAGGCCATGAGTGCCTTGTTCGCATCACCAACATTGGTGGCGGCGGCAGCAAGCCAAGTGTTGTACTTGTCTTCGCTGACAACGCGGATGGCGATCGGCATATAGGCATGGTCCTTGCCGCAGAGCTCGGAACACTGGCCGTAGTAGAGACCTTCGCGCTCAGCTTTGAACCACGTTTCATTGAGACGGCCAGGAACCGCGTCGATCTTCAGGCCAAAGGCCGGCATGGCGAAGGCGTGAATAACGTCGGCTGCAGTCACCAGAACGCGGACAGTCTTGCCAACGGGAACGACGACTTCGTTATCGACGGCGAGAAGCCGCGGATATTCGTGCTTGTCTTCCTTGCCGAGCGAGGCGCGGTCTTCTTCCTTCATCATCAGACTGTCGAAGGAGAGCGGGGTTTCGCCGACTTCATATTCGTAGGACCAGTACCACTGGTTGCCTGTCGCCTTCAGCGTGATGTCCGGATTTTCCGGCGGCGTCAGCTGCGCGGTCAGGAGCTGGAAGGACGGGATCGCCAGGAACAAGAGCACGACGACCGGGCCAAGCGTCCAGACGATCTCAATTGCCGTGTTGTGGCTGGTCTTGGACGGGACCGGGTTCTTGCTTTCGCGGTAACGGAACACGATCCACATCAGCAGCGCCAGGACAAAAAGCGTGATCGGAATGATGAACCAGAGCGTGTAATGCTCGAACCATGTAATTTCTTCCATGATTCCGGTTGCTGCTGTCTGAAAGTTGGTCTGCCATGCGACCGGCTTGTCAGCCAAAGCATTCGAAGCGAAGAGCAGACAGGCAATCGATGCCAAAACTGCAAAAGCCTTGTTTTTCACTATAGTGTCTCCCTGGGCGCTTGATCAGGATCAAACCGTAACGCAGAATCCTTAGCCATACTGAAGCGCTTCAAACCACAGTTTGATGAACGCCGCAACATCTGTCCATTCAAGCCCATGCGGCATTTTGCGCAAACGACGCTTTTCACACAAACTGTTAAAGCCCTGCGCCCCCTACGGATACCGGCAGCGGCGAAAGGCGGCACGATGGCATCTCGTATTTCACGCCAATCTCCTGCCCTATACCATAAATAAAGAGCAATCGGCACTGCATCGGCGGCGTCTTACAGCGCCCTTTAGGGCAAAGTTGCTGTTTTAGGCCGGTTCATGAGCCCCATTTCCGCCACACCGGGCTGGAATGTACCGCGCGGGGCTTTTCATTTGCGGCTACGCGCTTCAAGAATAGCCAGACTGATTCTTAAGTTTGAGGTTTACATGGGCCTGTCCCTCCTTTCCCGGCTGCCGATCGCGGCGTTCGGACTTGCTGCCACACTATTTTCCTATACGGCAGCAGCCCAACAGCCCGGAGCACAACAGCCAGGTACACCGGGTACCGTGAAATCCAACCACGGCGCATGGTCGATCGTCTGCGACCAGCCGGCCGGCGCAACCGCCGAGCAGTGCGCGCTGATGCAGAACGTCATTGCCGAAGACCGGCCCGAAGTCGGCCTCTCCGTCGTTGTCCTGAAAACGGCGGACCGCAAGGCGAAGATTCTGCGTGTGCTGGCCCCGCTCGGCGTGCTTTTGCCGAACGGCCTTGGCCTCAATGTCGATGGCAAGGATATCGGCCGTGCCTATTTCGTCCGCTGCTTTTCCGACGGCTGCTATGCCGAAGTGGTTCTGGAAGACGAACTCTTGAAAACCTTCCGGTCCGGTGCGCAGGCGACCTTCATCGTCTTCCAGTCTCCGGAAGAAGGCATCGGCATCCCCGTCGACCTGAAGGGTTTTGGCGAAGGCTACGACGCACTGCCGTAAGGCATTCAGGCAAATCCGAGGAATACGGCCAGCAAGCGGTTTACCGAAACCATCGTCTCCGCGTTGAGTTTACCGCACGGCGCGCCGATTTTGTCCCTGCGCATCGTCATCACCTTATCCACCATAATCTGCGACGACTTGCGCAAACCGTTTTCGTCGTCGGGCTCGACGGAAAGGCGCAGAAGCGGCGTATCTTGCAGTGTTCCCGAAATAAGCAGGACGGTCACTGTCGGCGCTTGGTCGAAGAGATCGGATTGAATGATCAGCGCGGGACGCGGTTTGCCGAAATCCCCTGGCAAAGCGATGGTCACAAGATCGCCCCGCTTCATTCGTCGATCTCGCTCAGATCGGCAAAAGCGGCATCCATAAATCCCGCAAGGTCATCATCTGCGGCCTCGGCCTGGGCAATGATCATGGATTGGCGCCGGCACTCGGCTGCAAAACCCGCCTTTCGGGAATCCGGCACCCAAATCTGCAGCGGCCGAAGACCGGCCGCCCGCATGGCGTCCCGTCTCTGCTGAACACGCTCGTTCAATGCCTTTGCCATCTGCGTCAGCCCCTATTTGTTACATGTAACATAATCTCCCAAACCGGCCTGTCAATAATAACGGCTGACCGCGCACTCAAAACTTGCGGCCATGGTGACGCGTCTCTACATGGGAACAATCACACACGTTGCGGAGCTTCGCCCATGAACACCGATCTCATCAAACTGTTCGACAGCGACGAGGCTGCCATTCGCGAGGTTCTGGCGCAGACATTGGCGGGCGCCGATGACGGTGAACTGTTCATCGAGCATAGCCAGTCGGAATCGCTGTCCTTCGACAATGGCCGTCTGAAGGGCGGCAGCTTCAATACCGACCAGGGTTTTGGCTTGCGCGCGGTCGCCGGCGAAGCGGTCGGGTATGCCCATGCGGGCGATCTGTCGCTGTCGGCGCTGAAGCGGGCGGCCGATGCGGTCGGCGCCGTCACGCGTGGTTATTCCGGTACGTACACCGCGGCCCCGCAGCGCACCAACAAGAAACTCTATGGCGACGAGAACCCGATCGGCGAACCGAGCTTCGAGGCCAAGGTATCGCTGCTGCAGGAGATCGACGCCTATTTGCGTGCGAAAGACCCGAAGGTCCGGCAGGTTACCGCCTCGATCGCTGCCAGCTGGCAGGTGGTCGATATCCTGCGCGCCGACGGCGAGCGCATGCATGATATCCGGCCGATGACGCGGCTCAATATTTCCGTCGTGGTTGGCGAAGGCGACCGGCAGGAAGCCGGCTCCTACGGCGTCGGCGGCCGTCGCGGCTTTGGCGATTTTGTCGCTGTCGACAACTGGCAGCGCGGGGCGGACGAAGCCCTGCGGCAGGCCTTGGTCAATCTGGAAGCCATCGATGCGCCGGCCGGCACCATGGATGTGGTGCTGTCCTCCGGCTGGCCGGGCGTCATGCTACATGAGGCGGTCGGGCACGGCCTCGAAGGTGATTTCAATCGCAAGAAGACGTCGGCCTTTGCCGGGCTTCTTGGTCAACAGGTCGCAGCCAAGGGTGTGACCGTCGTCGATGACGGCACGATCGAGAGCCGCCGGGGCTCGCTCACCATCGATGACGAGGGAACCCCTTCCGCCTATAACGTGCTGATCGACGACGGCAAGCTGGTGGGCTACATGCAGGACCGCCAGAACGCCCGGCTGATGGGTATGAAGGCGACCGGCAACGGACGGCGTGAATCCTACGCGCATGTGCCGATGCCGCGCATGACCAACACCTATATGCTCGGCGGCGACAAGAGCCCGGAAGAGATCATCGCCTCGGTCAAGAAGGGCATCTATGCCGTTTCCTTCGGCGGCGGCCAGGTGGATATCACCTCGGGTAAATTCGTCTTCGGCTGCACCGAGGCCTACCTGATCGACAACGGCAAGATCGGCGCGCCGGTCAAGGGCGCCATGCTGATCGGCAACGGACCGGACGCGATGCAGCGGATCACCATGATCGGCAACGACATGAAGCTCGATACCGGCATGGGCAATTGCGGCAAGGGCGGCCAGTGGGTGCCCGTCGGCGTCGGCCAGCCGCATCTGCGGATGAACGACACGACCGTCGGCGGCACACAGGCCTGACCGGTTTTTTGGACCGGCCCCTTTTGGAAAGACCGGGGGCTATGACCGCCGGGCGCTTACCGGTGCCAAGCCCCTCCCCGTCAGCCGCGCGACGGCAGCAGCATGCAGTCGTAAGAGTGCCGCTTCAGCCAGTCGCAGGCGGCATCCGCCTCGTCGCGGCTGCCAAATCCGACGAACCGGGCGCGGTAGATGGTACCGGCGCCGTTGCCGACAGCTTCCGTATAGGGCGAAGCTGATTTCAGCGTATGGCCTGCAACCGACCGTGCCTGCGCCAAAAGCGCACGTGCGGCCTCTTGCGTCGGTGCCGCTGAAATCTGGATCTGCCAGGCGCCCGTAGGCAAGACATCCGCTGTATTTTCAAGCTCGTCCATGACAGCCGGGCGCTCGGCAGGAATTGTCGAGTCCGACGACACAATCAACGCGGCAACGGCATCGCCGCCTTGCCGTTTGGGCGCGGCAAAGGGCAATGGTACATCGGACGTGCCGAGGGCTGCGACTTCGACAGTGCCACGGGTCTTGGCCGCAGCCACCAGCGCGCGATTGCCTGAATTCGAAGCCTTGCCCAGATGGCGGTCCAGAAGTGCTGCCATCCTGTTATCGCGGCTTTTCGCGGTGCGGCCGCCGAGCACCACGCCGACCACACGCCGGTTCCCGTCGCGCACAGCGCTAACCAGGTTGAAGCCCGAGGCATTGGTATAGCCGGTCTTGATCCCGTCCATGCCGTCATAACGATACATCAGGTTGTTGTGGCCGCGGACCTTGCGGCCGCGAAAGACGAAGCTCTGGGTGGCAAACAGCTTGTATTCCTTGGGGAAGTCCCGCATTAGCGCGATCGCAAGCGTCGACATATCGCGTGCCGTCGTCACCTGGGCGCCAGCCGGCAGGCCAGAAGCGTTGATGAAGACCGTCCGGCTCATGCCG
This sequence comes from Pararhizobium sp. PWRC1-1, assembly GCF_049897905.1. Lineage (NCBI taxonomy): Bacteria > Pseudomonadati > Pseudomonadota > Alphaproteobacteria > Hyphomicrobiales > Rhizobiaceae > Pararhizobium > Pararhizobium sp. PWRC1-1. Next base: position 74,902 of record NZ_JAFCXE010000006.1, read on the forward strand.
AGCTGGCGCGCCTTTCTCGTCATCGCCTTGGCAAAATTGGCTTCCGTGCCGCCGAGCTTTTCCGCCATGGCGGCGGCGGCATCGTTGCCCGAGCGCACGATCATGCCAAGGACCGCCTCGCGCACCGTCAGCTTCATCCCGGCCTTCAGCCCCAGCCGCATCGGCGGTTTGGCCGCCGCCGTCTTCGACACCTTGATCGGGCTATCCCAATGGATGGTGCCGCGGTGAAGGGCCTCGAAGGTGAGGTAGAGCGACATCATCTTGGTCAACGAGGCCGGATGATTGAGCGTGTCGGGATTTTCCGCCGACAGCACCTTGCCGGTGCGGGCGTCGATGATAATCGCGGCACTGCCGGCCCAGGCCATGGCCGGTCCGAGGACGAACGTGAGGATCGCCAAAAACAGGCATCGGAAAGTCGTCATGTCGGCCCCCAATTCGAAGGCACCCGCACGCGGGCGCGAATTTGCATCTTTTTGCGACAGAGCAGTGTCTTTGCTGCAACTTTGCGGCGGATTGCGTTTTTATGCGACGACTTTGGCCGCAGTGGTAAACGAAGATTTAACATTGACGCCATTCCGCAATGGCTAGTTAGAGTGGGATAAGGAACCGCGGGGCGGCACGGAGGCTGGACGGCAATTTCCTTGAGAGAAAGCGCCTTTCCGCGATCTTCACCGGTCGCGGAACCAAAATCCCTTGTCCGCGTTAATCGGGCACGCCGCATAACCGTCTGAAATTGCGGCCTGTTCAATGCAAGGGAGTTACATCATGGGACGCGGAATTCTGCTCTGGCTGCTGGGGGTCCCGATCCCCATTATCATCCTCCTCGCCCTCTTCTTCCGATAGGTGGCGCGATGACAATTCCGGTTACGACGGTGCCAGCAGGTACCACAACCGAGTCCTCGCACTCAGCCGTCAGCTGGGGCGCGATCATCGCCGGTGCCATTGCGGCATCGGCCATCACATTGGTGCTGTCGCTCGTCGGATCGGGAATAGGCCTCAGCCTGGCTTCACCGTTTTCGTCAGGCGGGTCGTCGCTTGCCACCTTCGCCATCGGCGGGGCCATCTGGCTGATCATCGTGCAGTGGGCATCAGCTGGCTTTGGTGGATATATCGCCGGGCGGCTCCGGACAAAGTGGACGGGGGTGAACCGGGATGAAGTGTTCTTCCGCGATACAGCACACGGGATTCTCGCCTGGGCGCTGGCAACCCTGATTGTCGCAGGCGCTCTCGGTTCGGCGGTCTCGTCGACAATAGGAGCCGGTGTACAGGCAACAGCGACGCTGACTGCGGGCGCAACGGCGGCGGGAGCCGCGGCGGCATCCTCAGATGCAGGGAGCAATGCGACATCCTATTTCGTCGATAGCCTGTTGCGACCTGCCAACCCGAGCACGCCGCCGGCCGGTTCGACCGGAGACGACACAGCCGGTCAGGTTTCGCGCATCCTTCTCACCAGTGCTGCGAATGGCGAAATGTCCGCCGGTGACCGCACCTATCTCGATCTGCTCGTTGCCTCCCGGACGGGGCTGTCGGAAGCGGATGCGAAAGCGCGCGTCGATGCGGTTCTGAAAAGCGTCGATGATGCCAAGGCCGCGGTGGCCCAGGCTGCTGAAACGGCGCGCAAGACCAGCGCGACGATTGCACTCTTCGGTGCGCTTTCACTGCTCATCGGCGGTTTCATTGCCGGTGTCGGGGCTGCCATCGGCGGCCGCCAGCGCGACGAGGTGGATGGGGTTCTGCCTGCATAATCATCGGCTTGCAGACATTGCGATAAGAGGCGGCCCGGCAAAGGGCCGCCTTTCGCATGCCTGCAATCGTTACGGCATGGGCGGATTCAGCCGGTATTAACGCCGCCACCGCTACAGTCCGGCGACATCAACAGAGGGCCGGGATTGCCGGCCATTTTGGAACCGCCCCGTGAAAACCATGCTGAGACAGGCCGCCAAGCGCGCCGCCATTATGGGTGGCCTCCACGCCGCCCGGCTCCTTGGCGCGGCCGGGCTGATGCGCGAGGCACGCGGCCGCGGGGCGATTTTCACGCTGCACCATGTCCGGCCAAGACAGCCGCTGGCCTTCGATCCCAATGCGCATCTGGAAATAACCCCGGACTTTCTGGACACGGCAATCGTCCGGTTGAAGCGGGATGGCTACCGGTTCATCGCACTCGATGCCCTGCCCGCCCATCTCGCTTCGAACGATCCCCAGCCCGTTGCCGTCTTCACGCTGGATGATGGCTATCGCAACAATCTTGTCCATGCCGCACCTGTGTTTTCCAAGCATGCGGTACCCTTCACCGTCTTTGTTGCAGGGGGGGTCATAGACCGCACAGCCATCTTATGGTGGGAGGTGCTGGCCGACCTGTTAAAACGGAACACCAGCCTGCAATTCCAATTCGATAGGATCGAGACGCTGCCGGCCGAAACCATACAGCAGAAACAGGCGGCCTTCGACCGCATTGCCACCTTTATCCAGACGATCGATGAAGCGACGGCGGTGGACCGACTGAAAACCCTTGCCTCCAGCCAGGGCGTCGATGCTCTGAAACTTACGGCAGACCTGACCCTCAATGAGGCGGGACTGAAAACGCTGATCGAAAACCCGCTGGCGAGCCTTGGTGCCCACACGATCAGCCACCGCGCACTGGCGCGGCTGCCGGACGATATCGCGCGCGACGAAATGGACAAGTCGGCGCTGCGGGTTGAAGAGATCACCGGCAACCGGCCAGTCTCCCTCGCCTATCCCTATGGATACGCCGGGACTGTTTCACCACGCGACCACAAGCTTGCAAGAGACCTTGGCTTCACCGTCGCAGTCACCACCCAGCCGGGAACAGTGAACGGCCGCCTGAACACAACAGCCCTGCCCCGTATTTCGCTGAACGGTCATTTTCAGAAGGCGGGCTATGTCAGCGCGCTCGCGTCGGGCATTGCCTTCAAGCTGATGGGCGCGCGCTAAGGCGCGCCTCTGTCAAGGATACATCCGTACCTTGTTCCAATCGCCCTCGGCCTCATCACGGCGGAATTCGATCCGGTCGTGCAGGCGGAAGGCGCCATCCTTCCAGAACTCGATCGACGTTGGCTTGATGCGGAAACCCGACCAATGATCAGGACGCGGAATCTCGCCGATCGCATATTTCAGCGTGTATTCGGCAACGGCCTTTTCCAGCGCAAACCGGCTTTCGAGCGGACGTGACTGTTTTGACGCCCAGGCACCGATGCGGCTGCCGCGGGCGCGTGTCTTGTAATATTCGTCGGCCTCTTCATTGCTGACGATCTCCACCGGCCCGCGCACCCGCACCTGCCGGCGCAGCGTTTTCCAGTGAAAACACATCGCCGCCTTCATGCTGCCGAGAATTTCCTGTCCCTTCTGGCTTTCGAAATTGGTGTAGAAGACGAAACCACGCTGGTCGAAGTCCTTCAAGAGCACCATGCGCACATCCGGCAGGCCATCGGCATCCACCGTTGCCAGCGCCAAGGCATTGGGATCATTGATCTCTGAGGCCTGCGCCTCTTTCAACCACGTGCCAAAAAGAGAAAAAGGCTCATTCTCTTGCGTGAAGTCACCAGTTGTTAACCCAGTCTCACTCATATTGCCATCCAATGCCGTAACGTGTGGCGGGGACGCGGTCCCGCCCGCCGAACAATAAATGTCAGAGCTTGCACGTTGCGTCTCCGGACCTTGAAGCCGCTCTTTCCAGTCTGACAGGTATGCCATTGCAAGACATAGCAAAGTGGATAGAGGACACAAAGGTTTTATCCCGGTTGAGCGGGATTGCCGCAGTGTGCCTGGCCACCACAACCCTTTCGGGATGCCTCGGCGGTCTTGATTTTTCCGGAACTCCCGATGTCGACAGAACCGTCGCGACCAATTCCGTGCCCTCCGTCCGCAACGGCGAAGACAATTCCGACGCGCTCACCGTCAGGAACGCCGTGTCATCCGCCGATGTGACGAGGATTGCCGGAAACCCCATTCCATGGGCGAATTCGAGCTCCGGCAGCGCGGGGGTGATCAGCAGCATTTCCGAGGAGCAGGTCAACGGCACCACCTGCCGCCGGTTCACCACCACCCGCCATTCCTATCAGGGCATCGCCAAATTCGACGGCAATACCTGCCTGCTCGGCAACGGCGAATGGTATCTGACCAGTTTTGGCCCGCGCAGCTGACGGCGGGGTGGGTGCCCTTCGCTACCGCGCATTAACCACGCTGCAACAAAGACGCGGCCCGGGGCCATTTACACAACCGGCGCAGGCTCGCAGCTAACCGGAATTTAAGCAGCAGCTTCTCATCATCACCGGCAAAGGGACAAGACCGTCAGAACGCGGCTTTCCGATTGTTTCAACAGGCTGAAAGAACCGCTGGACGCGGCAACTCGGCTTTCAAGGGCGGTGAGATAGATGCGTGATCCCTATTCAGTGCTCGGCGTCAGACGCAATGCCGGACCGGACGAGATCAAGGCCGCTTGGCGGTCCGTGGCAAAAGCCGTACATCCCGACCAGAACCAGGACGATCCGCTGGCCACCCAGCGCTTTGCCGAGGCCGGCCGCGCCTACGAGGTGCTGAAGGATCCGAAGCTGCGCAACCGCTACGACTATGCCCGCCGCGAGGCCGAACTGCGCCGCATGGAAGAGATGAAGCGTAAGACGCGCGGCACGGACGAAGACACCATCGATCCGGAAACCGCCGAAGACATGATCTCGCGCATCTTCGGTGCAGACGATCGGGCAAAAACCCAAAGCGCACGGCCGCAGGAAAGAAAATCGGCCGCCGCGCCGCCACAGGCCAAGGCCGAACCGAAGCCGGAGCCCAGACCAGAACCAAAGGCCGAAACAGCAGCGGAGCCGGACGCTAACGCGGAAGCAAAGCCCGAGCCGGCCGACAAAGTGCCGATGTTCGGCGGTTTTCCACGGGCCGCCGCGCCGGCTGCAGAACTCGTCTCTGCCATCGTCCGGCGGATTCGCGGCGCCGGCAAGCCTGCACCGGAAAAGGTGCCGGACATTTTCTGCGACGTCACGGTTTCGATCGAGGATATTTTCCGCCGCGACAAGGCAACGGCAACGCTGCCAGACGGTCAGACACTGAAGGTCGCCCTGCCCGCCGGCACCACCGATGGCAGCATCGTGCGTCTCAAGGAGATGGGCTACCGGTTGAACGGCATGCAACGCGGCGATGTCGTCGTTGCGGTGCGCGTCCTCCAGGACGGCCGCTTCCGCACCGATGGAACAGATCTGCGCACCACCTTGCCCGTCAATATCCAGGATGCGATCCTCGGATGCGAAATGACAGTGGAGACCCTGACCAGCCCGGTTAGCGTTACCATTCCGGCCTGGTCCGGCTCCGACCATGTGATCCGGCTTGAGGGCCACGGCCTGCCGACAGCAGACGGCAAACGCGGCGACCTTCTGGTGGAACTGCGGCTGATGCTGTGGGAAAAGCCGGATGAAAAGGTCACCGACCTGATGCGCAGCCTGCGCAACGGCCTGTTCCTGTAAAGGTTTTGCGACAAACGCGGTGGATGGCTGCGAGCGATTTAGCCGCTGACCCAATATTACGGGGACTAACAGTTCCTGATCTCACCCGTGCTTGAACCACCGGGACGGCTATGTCATAGCCAGTGCTCGAAAAATTCAGAGCCGACGCGACCGCAAGGGGCGCGAAGGTTCCGGCAGGTTCAACATATGCGAATTTCCAGTCGGCCAACGCCTGACTGATGGAAGCATAGGCTTTATTGGGGGCATAACATCATGTCGCAAACATCCGGTCTGATGAAGGGTAAACGCGGCCTTATCATGGGTGTCGCAAACAACCGGTCGATTGCATGGGGGATTGCCAACGCAATTCATGCGCAGGGCGGCGAACTGGCGTTCACCTATCAGGGCGACGCCCTGAAGAAGCGGGTCGAACCGCTGGCCGAGGAACTGGGTGCCATCATGGCCGGCCATTGCGACGTCAGCGATGAATCCACCATCGACGCGGTGTTCGAACACCTGGAGAAAACCTGGGGCAAGATCGACTTCCTCGTGCACGCCATCGGCTTTTCCGACAAGGACGAGCTGACCGGCCGCTACGTCGATACGTCAGCCGCAAACTTCGCCCTGACGATGAATATCTCGGTCTATTCCTTCACCGCCGTTGCAAAACGCGCGGAAAAGCTGATGACCGATGGCGGTTCGATGCTGACCATGACCTATTACGGCGCCGAAAAGGTGATGCCGAACTATAACGTCATGGGCGTTGCGAAGGCTGCACTCGAAGCCAGCGTCAAGTATCTGGCCGTCGATCTCGGCCCGAAGAACATCCGCGTCAACGCGATCTCGGCTGGTCCGATCAAGACACTTGCAGCCTCCGGCATCGGCGACTTCCGCTATATTCTCAAGTGGAACGAGTATAACGCGCCGCTACGCCGCACCGTCACCATCGAGGAAGTCGGAGATGTCGGCCTCTACATGCTGTCGGACCTGTCGCGCTCGGTCACCGGCGAAATCCATCATGCCGACAGCGGCTACCATGTCATCGGCATGAAGGCCGTCGACGCACCGGATATCGCCGTCGTCAAGGACTGACCCGCATACGAAAGTACTCCGGGGCTCTCGAACAAGACGGGCGCCCCGGCTCCTCGCGTCGGGCCGTCAAGCCCCCTGCCCCGGAGTTTCTCCGTGACCATCTACATGATCCGCCACGGCCAGACCGACTGGAATGCGCAAATCCGCATGCAGGGCCAGAAGGATATTCCGCTTAACGATACCGGCAGGCGGCAGGCCAGCGGCAATGGCCGCGCGCTTCTGGCTCTTCTAGGCGATGACACGGAAAAATTCGATTTCGTCGCAAGTCCGCTTCACCGTACCCGCGAGACCATGGAACTCATTCGCGAAGCGATGGGGCTTGCCCGCTCCGGCTACCGGATGGACGACCGGTTGAAGGAAGTCTCCTTCGGCGATTGGGAAGGCTACACAATGGCCGAGCTCGAACAGGAAATGCCCGAGCGGGTGGCGGAACGCGAACTGTCAAAATGGGATTTCATCCCGCCCGGTCCGGATGCCGAAAGCTATGAAATCCTCTCCTGGCGTGTCGGCGCGTGGCTGTCCAGCGTTTCGGCGCCGACCGTCTGCGTCAGCCATGGCGGCGTCATCCGCACGCTGTTCAAGATTTGCGGTGCCATGGATGCGGAAGAGGCAGCTCTTGGCGCCATTCCACAGGATCGGATTTTGAAGATCGAGAACGGTATGATCGGCTGGCTCTAAGTTTCACATTTGCCGAAAACGGGAAATGGCCGATCTTCTAAATCAGCCCTGCCGCCCAAATGACGCGGCACTCAGCCAGTGCCGCGAATGCAGTTTTACTGCACGATTTCCAGATCATTGATGACGCGCTTGCCATCAACCTCGGTGTAGAACACCAAAACCTTGACGCCAGCCTTCAGGCCGTCGAAATTGAATTCTTCGGGAGCCTGATAATTCTTGCCGTCGTCCAGCGACAGGCTCAATTTGTCGGTATCGACGCCGGTGATTACAGCTTCGACATCAGCACTTTCGGCGAAGGCGCTCAGCGGCGAAAAGAAACCGGCTGCGGCCATCAATGCAGCAACGATGAAACGCATCTGTCGTGCCCTCTTCAGTAATTCATTCAATTTTCTTGTGCTCACTGTTTGACCTCCGATTGTGGCAAAAATCGCCCATTGCCGTGTCATTTAAAATTTTATCGAATTTGGGCAGGTCATGGTTAACCAAACCTTGATCGACGGTTTCCTCCTGCCCCCGGTGCGCGGATTTCTTAGCAGGAACAGCCTCTAAAGCCAATCTTAAGACTCCCTCTCTACCGTAACGCCGGGGAATATGGGGTGCATGGCCGTTGACTAAAAGCGCTACAATCCGTCGTCGCGCCTGGACGCTGGCCAGGCTGGTGAAACCGTCGGTTTTCCCTGCTGCGATTGCCGCCGCCGTCGTCTTTACCGGCGGATATTTCTTCGAACAGCAGAATCGGGAAAACTTCCAGAGCGAATTGAAGAGCAACGTTCAGAACGAGCTCGACCTGGTTTCTCTGCGTCTACAAAGCGAGATCAACAACAACATCACGGCGCTGCGCGGCTTTGCCAACAATTTCGCCGTTGACCCGACGATGCCGCAAACGCATTTCGACCAGCTGGCGACCAAGCTTCTGATCCAGAACCCGCAGATGGTGCGCGTCAGCGCAGCACCCGATGCGGTCATTGGCATGACCTTTCCGCTCAAGGGAAACGAGCGAATGATCGGCACCGATTTCAAGAAGTTCCGTTCATCGAGAATCGCCGTTGACCGCGCCCAATCCAAGGCAAAACCGATCATTGCCGGACCTGTCCGGCTGCCGAGCGGCCGTACCGGGTTCAACCTCTTTTCTCCCGTCTTTACCAGGATCGACGGTAACGCGTCGTTCTGGGGCTTCATGGAAGCTGTGATCGACGAAAAGGGGGTTTACGGCAGCGCACGCCTTATCGATGACGGCCGGCAGGAAAGCCGGGCGCATGATGGCCACCGGCAGGTGGACATCCAGCTGGCTATCCGCGATATCTCGGTGAAGAACAACATACAGGATGCCTTTTTCGGCGATAACGATCTCTTCGAAAAGGCGCCGGTCATCCGCCAGCTTCAACTGCCGGGCGGCACCTGGGAACTGGCAGCGATCCCGGCGGATGGATGGGCGCAGGAGCCGGCCAACAGCACATGGCTTGAAGTCACCATTCTCGTTGCCGCAACGATCATCATCATTCCGATTTTCCTGACGGGCGGACTGGTCAATGAGCGCCAGCGCAACATCGCCAAGCTTCGATCCCGCGAACGGGAACTGCTGACCGTCTCGCACCGGCTCAACCTGGCACTCGAATCCTCCAAGATCGGCATCTGGGAAATCGACCTCGATACACAGACACGCTCCTGGGACGAGCGCATGTACCATCTGCATGGCTTGCCACCTGGCGGCGGGGATCCGAGCTACGCGGAATGGCGCGGCTCCGTGCATCAAGACGATATCGCCACTGCTTCGCTGACATTGTTCCGGGCGTTGGACGAGGATCTGGAATACCGCTCGCAGTATCGCGTCGTCGGGCCCGACGACAGCATCCGTCATATCCGCAATGTCGGGTCCACCCATACCGGTGCTGACGGCAAGGCCAAGATCACGGGCATCAGCTGGGACGTTACCGACGACGTCCTGATGACCCAGCAGTTGCGGGCTGCAAAAGCCGGCGCGGATGAAAAGAATACCGAGCTTGAAGAAGCCCTGACCGGTCTGTCCGAACGTGAGCAGCAGCTGGAAGCAATTACCCGGCGTCTCGATCTTGCGCTTGATTCCTACAAGTGCGGCATGTGGGAGGCTGATCTCGTCACCGGCATCACCTATTGGGACGAGCGCATGCATCAGCTCTACCGGCTGACCTACGCCGGCGGCGAGACGACGCATGAAACCTGGGTCAACGCGCTGCATCCGGATGACCGCGAAGAGGCGCTTTCGAGCGTTGGCCGAACCATCGCCGAGGGCTTGCCTTACGTTCAGGCGTCGCGTGTTGTGCTTCCCGATGGGACAATCCGGCATGTCCGCTCCGTCGGCAAGATCCACGAGACGCCGGGCGGCGGCCGAAAACTGGTCGGCATCGCCTTCGATATCAGTGACGATGTGCTTTTGACAGAACAGCTGCGCACCGCAAAAGCCATGGCAGAGGCCAAAAACGACGAACTGGCCGACGCCAAGGACCGTATCGAGCATAATGCACTGCATGATCCTCTGACCGGGCTCGGCAACCGCCGCATGCTCGATAAGGAACTGGAGGCGCTATCGATCGCCGGCAAGGACGGCCTGCAGACTATCGCCATCCTGCATATCGACCTCGATCGCTTTAAACAAATCAACGACACGCTGGGCCACGCGGCCGGCGATGCAATGCTGGTGCATGCCTCGAAAATCCTGCGCGCGAATGTGCGCGCCGGCGATGTGGTCGCGCGTATCGGCGGTGATGAATTCGTCGTTCTGGTCACCAATCCCCCAAACAAGTTGTTCCTGTCGAACCTCTCCGAACGGATCATCGCAGAAATGCGCCAGCCGGTTGACTATAACGGGTTTCCCTGCCGTTTCGGCGTCAGCATCGGTATCGCCGTCGGAAAGGATCTTGCCTGCGACGAGCGGCAGTTGCTGGTCAATGCCGATATTGCGCTGTACCGCGCCAAGGAAAGCGGCCGCAACCGGCACGAATTCTTCACCGAGGCGCTGCAGGCCGAGATCATCACGACAAAACGCATCGCCGATGAAATTCTGGAAGGCATCGAAAAAAACCAGTTTGTCGCCTGGTATCAACCACAGTTCGACGCAAGTACCTTGCGTCTCTCGGGCGTCGAGGCACTGGTGCGCTGGAACCATCCGCGCGAAGGTGTGCTGACGCCGGACAAGTTCCTCCACATTGCCGAGGAACTGGATGTGGTGGCAACGATCGACCGCATCGTGCTCGACCGCTCGCTGATCGATGCGATGCGCTGGGCTGCCATGGGCATCGACGTACCGAAGATTTCCGTCAACGTTTCGGCCAAACGGCTCAGCGACGACCTGCTCTTGAACTCGTTGCAGGGCCTGTCGTTCAAGCCCGGCCAGCTGTCGTTCGAACTGGTGGAATCGATCTTCCTCGACGAGAGCGATGATATCGTCACCGCCAATATCGAGGGCATCAAGAAGCTCGGCATCGATATCGAGATCGACGATTTCGGCACCGGCCATACCTCGATCGTCAGCCTGTTGAAGATCAAGCCGAAACGGCTGAAGATCGACCGGCAGTTGGTGGCGCCGATCCTCAATTCCCGCAACGAGCAGGCGCTGATCCGCTCGATCATCGAAATCGGCCGGTCGCTGGGCATCGAAACGGTGGCCGAGGGCGTGGAAACCATGGCGCATGCGGAGATGCTCGGCCTGCTCGGCTGCGATCTCTTGCAGGGTTATGCCTTCGCCAAGCCTTTGAGCTTCGACAAGTTCGTGGCATTCGCCAACAAGGAAGCCCTGCAACTGGCGTCTTGATTGGCCTTTACGGCGAGACAGACTGTTCACGCGGCAATCGTCATATTTCGCCAGAAAGGTTTTCCCTTTCCGGCGTTTTCCACTATTAGTCTGCGCCTACTGAATGGCGCAACGGCTCGCCCGGATGCGCTTGGCCTCATTTCCGGTTGCCTGATCCATGTCGCACAATACTTTCGGTCATCTTTTCCGCGTTACCACCTGGGGCGAAAGCCACGGGCCGGCGCTCGGCTGCGTCATCGACGGCTGCCCTCCCGGCATCCGTTTCACCCTGCCCGAGCTGCAGGCCTGGCTCGACAAGCGCAAGCCCGGCCAGTCGCGTTTCGTTACCCAGCGCCGCGAGGACGATCTGGTCAAGATCCTCTCCGGCGTCATGCTGGATGCGGACGGCGAGACGATGATCACCACCGGCACGCCGGTCTCGATGATGATCGAGAACACCGACCAGCGCTCCAAGGACTATTCCGAGATTTCCAAGAGCTACCGGCCGGGCCACGCCGATTATACCTATGACGTCAAATACGGCATCCGCGACTATCGCGGCGGCGGCCGCTCGTCGGCGCGCGAAACCGCAGCCCGCGTTGCCGCCGGTGGCCTTGCCCGCAAGGTGGTTCCAGGGCTTGTCGTGCGCGGCGCGCTGGTGCAGATCGGCAAGCACAAGATCAACCGCGACAACTGGGACTGGAACGAAGTCGGCAACAACCCGTTCTTCGCGCCGGACCCTGCCATCGTCCCCGTCTGGGAAGAGTATCTCGACAGCATCCGCAAGTCCGGCTCCTCGGTCGGTGCGGTCGTCGAAGTCATTGCCGAAGGGGTGCCGGCCGGGATCGGCGCGCCAATTTATGCCAAGCTCGATCAGGATATCGCCTCCAACCTGATGTCGATCAACGCCGTCAAGGGCGTCGAGATCGGCAACGGTTTTGGCGCTGCCGAAATCACCGGCGAGGAAAATGCCGACGAGATGCGAATGGGCAATGACGGCAACCCGATCTTCCTGTCGAACCACGCCGGCGGCATTCTCGGCGGCATCTCGACAGGCCAGCCGGTGATCGCACGCTTTGCCATCAAGCCGACCTCCTCCATTCTCACCGAACGCCAGTCGATCGACAGTGACGGCAACAATGTCGATATCCGCACCAAGGGCCGCCATGACCCTTGCGTCGGCATCCGCGCCGTGCCGATTGGCGAGGCGATGCTTGCCTGCACCATTGCCGATCATTACTTGCGTGACCGTGGCCAGACCGGCCGGTTGAAGTAACATCCAAGGAAGAACCCCATGCCCTTTGACCAGAAGCGCGTTGCCGATGCCATCCGGGCCTTCGAGGCCGGCGAGATCGTTGTCGTGACTGACGACGACGGCCGCGAGAACGAAGGCGACCTGATCGTCGCGGCCGTCCATTGCACGCCGGAAAAGATGGCCTTCATCGTGCGCCACACCTCCGGCATCGTCTGCACGCCGATGCCGAAGGAAGAGGCCAAGCGCCTCAACCTCAACGCCATGGTGGCGGAAAACGATTCGGCCCACACGACGGCCTTTACCGTCACCGTCGATTTCAAGCACGGCACGACAACCGGCATTTCGGCTGAAGACCGGACGTTGACGGTGCGCAACCTTGCCAACCCGAATGTCGGTGCAGCCGACTTCACCCGTCCCGGCCACATCTTCCCATTGGTCGCCCGCGAAGGCGGCGTTTTGATGCGGTCCGGCCATACGGAAGCGGCTGTGGATCTCTGCCGCCTTGCCAGCCTGCCGCCGATCGGCGTCATCTGCGAGCTGGTCAATGATGATGGCACGGTGACGCGCGGCCCGCAGGTCACCGAATTTGCCGAAAAACACGGCCTCAAGCAGGTCTCCGTTGCCGATCTCATCGCCTACCGCCAGCGCAAGGAAACGCTGATCAATCTGGAGGCGACTTTCGACGTCGACACCCCCTATGGCAAGGCCAAGGCGCATGCCTATTCTCTGCCCTGGGACCCGATGCAGCACCTGGCCGTCACCTTCGGCGATATCCGCGACGGCGTCGATATTCCGGTCCGCCTACATCTGGAAAATGTCGCTGCAGACGTGTTCGGCCGCGATTGCCAGCTCGATCCGATCATGAAGCGCATGTCCGAACAGGGCCGCGGCGTCATCGTCTATCTGCGCGAAGGCTCGGTCGGCGTCGGCGTATCAACGACCGCACGCGCCGGCAAACATGAGCGCGAAGAGCACAGCGAAGCACAGGCCCGCGAAAGCGAATGGCTGGAAATCGGCCTCGGCGCCCAGATCCTGAAAGACCTCGGCATCACCTCGATCCGCCTGCTCTCCTCGCGCGAACGCCACTATGTCGGGCTGGAAGGTTTTGGGATAGAGATCGCGGCGACCGAGATCATCTGAACGAGACAAGCAATATGCAAGAGGCCAACGGTCGCGATGTGACCGGTGGCCTCTTGCCATTTCCCCGGACGAGCGCATCGGCAGCCGTGCCCGCTGCGGAATAATCCTGCCGGGAATGCCGGGGGCTATCCTTGGGAGCGCACCGAGAGATCAAGTTTCTCTCGGAGTTTCCGCTTCTCGTCGCGTGAATGGGTGGGGGCGGTTAACGCGATGTCCTCCGTCTTGGTGGTCACTGCTTTTCCGAGGATACGATGTAGCGTGGACATGAGCGTCGTATAGTCGTTATCGAAATCACCGTGGTGCCGCGCCTTGCTGGTGTCACGGGGAGACAGATGCTTCTTCCGGCTGGCAGGCTTCCAGAAGGCTGCGGGCAGATTTTCCTCGCTGTGGTCCCGGTCAAGACCAAGCAGCGGCACACCGTCTTTGATGACGGGTATGTGCGCCCATTTTTCAAAGGCATTGCTGACCAGATACAGCAGAGACTTGTGGTAGATGCCGGCGCAATCGTCGTCCCGCTCGGTGGCATCGTCCATGACGAACAGATCGAACGCCTCGATGGTCCCCTTCTCGATTAGAGGTTTATAGGCCTTGTTGAAAAGCTCCATCGTGCAGGCCGGAGCCCATAGGGTGAGGCTGGCAATCTTGACCTTGCCGGCAACCAGGCGTTCGACCAGAGGTGCGAGGAAAATCGAACCCGCACTGTGGCCGACGAGATGGATCTCATCGATCTTGCCGGAGGTATAAAGACCGATCAGATGATCCGCCGTCAGCCTTGCCGCGCCCGCCCTGTTGCTCGTTGCCCGCTCGGCATTCTCCTTCATCTCGTCCCAGAGTGCCTTTCCGCCGAGATTGCGCGCCACGACCTCGAGCGTATCGTCGAGCCGGTCCAGCATGAAATCCTTGGCCTTGTCGAGGATACCTTCGTCGCGCCGCCGCGACAGGGCATCCTTCAGGATATTGCCGATGGTGCTCCAGGCATCGGAGCGCCAGATGAAGGATAATGGATAAACCTGCGAGTTCAAAAGTGGGGCAAGATTGTTGGACACGGTCTGCACCGCGCCATCCTGCGAGACGAGGCCGCCATGGGCGTAGAGTAACACCCGCTTCTTGTCCCAGCTCGCCATCGATGCGGGCATCCGCTCGGTGACGAGGGTCTTCAAAGCGGCCGGTGTCAGTCCGTAGGTTCCCTTCTCATCGAGAACGCCATCATTCTTCGAGGTGATGATATAGGGCCGCAGATCGGCATAGACCTGGCTTTCATAGCTGCGCGGCGCATCGGCACGCATCGCCGCCGAAGCCATCGGGGATGTCAGATCCACGGGAGCTCCGAGCGCAGCAACCCAGATATCCGACCCGTTTGCCAGCCAGTCGACATAGGACAGGTTGGCGAGGCCGCCGGAACCCCATTTTGGCCCCCAGCTGTTCTGAATCCAGAAGCCGCGCCGGTCATAACCGACCACCGCAAAAGCGTGGCCGCCGATGATGGTATCCTGCCGGTACTCGATCAGTTCGTCGCCTTGACCGACGCGTTGCCATCCTTCGTGCACGGCAGCCGTGGCGTAGAGCATGCCAACCTCATTGATGGCGGCGTGCATCGCCACAAGGTCCTTGTGATTGACCCGGAAATAGGCGCCGAGCGGCCTGCCCAGCGCATCGGCCGACCGTTTCTCCTCCAGCGTCGGATCCGGGTCGCGATCCTTCCAGAGATCCAGTGCACACAGGCCATGCTTGAACCAGCCCTTCATTGCACCGCGGGCGCTTGATCCATCATAGTCTTCGCCCGGCCACTCATCGTAGCGCTTGGCCATGGCATAGAGCATCCAGGCGCTGACTTCGTCGGCGGTCGGATTCTGGCCGCGGATCCGCAACAGATAATTCGCGACCGTCGCCAGTCCGAAGCCGGTACAAGCGCCCTCTTTGCCTTGATTGAGGACCGGTATCTCGAGCGCGCGGTAACCGGCAAGATCGGACACCGCAGGAACCCGGATAAGGGTCGGCACGAATGTCGCATCCCGAAAATCCACGGTGTCGGGGAGCGCATCGAATGTTCTTTTAGGGGGATTGCGCGGCTTGCTCGGCTTCTTGACAATGGCTCTCTCCTGCCAGCTCAAATCGACGGGTCGCGTTCTTCTACCTCAACTCTTCAACCGCCACCCAAGAACTACACGTATATAGCGTATTTACAGATGTTGCAATCCGCACGTTTTTGATATGCCGATCGGGGATCACCAGTTGATGAACCTAGCTGCTGCCCCACCCCTCCAGAAACACCACCCGCTCGACACCGGCAAACTTCGCCACACGGGTCAACTCCGCCTCTAGCCGCTCCATCCGGCCGGTGGATGAGCGCACGCCCTTTTCCCACCAGAGCCGCTTGACGTTCAGCGAGCCGGTCTTGCGCTCCGCCTTCATGTCGATGCGGCCGACGATGCGGTCGCCTTCGAGCAGCGGGAAGACATAGTAGCCGTATTCACGTTTTGGCTCGGGGACGAAAACTTCGATACGATAATAGAAACCGAACAGGCGTTCGGTGCGATTGCGGTTGCGGATCAGCGGATCGAAGGGGCTGAGCACGCGGATACGGGCGGGCGGCTCAGCGAGGTCGCCGAGATTGTCGGGGAAACCGGTGAAGGCATAGGAAAGACGTGGTTTTTCGCCGTCGGCGGGCACGATCATCACCTCGGTCAGTTCGTCGCGATGTTCCGTAACCCAGGCCTTGGCTTCTTCCGGCGAAATCAGGTCGAAGAACGCGGCGATCTCGCCATGGGTGGCAAAACCGAGCCGTTCGAGCGCCGCGCGGCAGGCCCAGTCGAGGAAGACGTCGTGGCTGACCTCGGGCTCGTAATGATGGCCGGGGATGACCCGTTCAGCGAGATCGTAGATCTTCTGGAAGTTCTGGCGGCCGGCGATGGCAAGCTTGCCGGTATGCCAGTAATATTCGAGCGCCGTCTTGTTGGGATGCCAGTTCCACCAGCCGCCCGATTTATGATCGGCAACCTTGAGGTCGCGCGACATGACAGCGCCGCCGTCGGCGATGCGCTGAAAAGTCTCTTCGAAGGTACTGTCGAACCCTTCGCCATGCCATTTCAGCCAACGCTCCATAAGGATCGGCTCACGCCGGGCAAAGCGGTGTTTCCAATAGCGGAAAAACTCCGAAGGCAGGATCGAGGCGTCGTGCGTCCAGTGTTCGAACAGCGCTCCGTCCTTTTCCAGAAGCTCGGTCAGGTGCTCGCGCTTGTAGGTCTGGTTGCGCGAAAACAGGATCTGGTGATGGGCGCGCTCGACGGTCGAGATGCTGTCCACCTGGACGAAGCCGATCTCATGAATGAGATCGAGCAGGCCCTGCTTGCCGAGCGCCCGGTTGGGGGCTGCGGCCAGGCCCTGCTTGTTGAGGAAGATGCGCCGGGCATCGCGGTTGGAAACGAGAATCGCCATCTGACAATCTAGGCAAATGTTCACACTTTGTTCAAGTCGAAACCGGCGCCTATTTCCATCCATAAGGAAATCGTCCTATAGAGCCTCGACATTCGAACGCGGGGGACGCGGATTGGACATACGCTTTTCCGGCGCATCAGTGAGATATGGCGAGCGCACGGTTCTTCAGCCGCTAACGCTATCGCTGACCGAGCGGCGCATCGGCATTATCGGGCTGAACGGATCTGGCAAGACCACGTTCGCGCGGCTGATCAACGGGCTGGTCAAGCCGACCGTGGGCCAGGTGACGGTGAATGGTCTCGATACCGTGCAGGACGCCAGTGCGACGCTGGCTGAGGCCGGTTTCATTTTCCAGAACCCGCAGCACCAGATCATCATGCCGATCGTGCACGAAGATATCGCCTTCGGCTTGAAGAACCGTGGGCTGAAGGCGGACGAGATCGAGCGCCGCACAGCCGCCGTGCTCGAACGCTTCGGCATCACCCATTTGGCCAGACGGCGAGTGCACGAGCTTTCGGGCGGCGAGACGCAGCTGGTCGCCATTGCCAGCGTGTTGGTCACCGGCCCCGGCATTCTCATTCTCGACGAGCCGACCAATCAGCTGGACCTGAAAAACCGGCGTCTGGTGGAAAATACCATTGCCGGGCTTGCCGAGCACACCATCGTCATCAGCCACGACCTGCCGCTGATCGAAAAGTTCGACCGGGTATTGCTGTTTCATGACGGCAGGCTTGTTGCCGATGGCCCGGCGCCTGAGAGCATTCGCGTCTATCATGAGGTGGCCGGATGCTGAACGGGCTGAATATCGAGGGCACGACGCCGCTGCACCGGATGTCGGTGCGGATGAAGCTCGCCATCCTGCTGATCTGCGGGCTGGCGCTGTATGCCGTTTCGTCCCTTTATATTCTGATCCCGGCCTTCGTCATTGCCGCCCTGATCTATTTTACCACGGGCCTTTCCTTTCGCGAGGGCGTGTCCCGGCTGAAGCCCATCCTGTTCACAATCCTGATCCTTCTGATCGCCACCGCCTATCTGACCTCGATGCGCGAGGCGGCCGAGAGCTTTTTCCGGCTGATGGCGATCGTGCTGTTTGCAGGTGCTGTGACCGCGACGACGGCGACCGGTGCCTTTATCGACGAGATCACCCGGCTGCTGCAGCCGCTCGACCGGCTCGGTCTGTTGCGGGCCGCCGATGTCGGGCTCGCCTTCGGGCTGGTGCTGCGGTTCGTGCCGGATATCTTCAACCACTACCAGTCGATCCGCGAGGCGCACCGGGCGCGCGGGCTGAAAGTCCGGCCGTTGACGATCCTTGCGCCGTTGATCATCCTGACGCTGAAAGACGCCGACACGATCGCCATGGCCATCGACGCGCGCGGTTTCAGGCGGCCGCGGGAGAACCGCTGACTGACAGCGCCGGGGCCTGCGAGCCTCCGAATTTCCTTTCCGGCCTTGGCCGAACGCATGCACAAATATCGATCGACAAAGGACCTGCCATGACCACCAGAGACCTCGTTCTCATTGCCCTCTTCACCGCGATCATCGTGGTTCTCGGCCTCATCCCGCCGGTGACGCTCGGCTTCATTCCGGTGCCGATCACCGCCCAGTCGATGGGCGTGATGCTGGCGGGCTGCATCATCGGCGCCAGGCGCGGCGCGCTCGCTTATGTGCTGCTGGTGCTACTGGTCGCCATCGGGCTTCCGGTTCTGTCCGGCGGCCGTGGCGGACTGGCCATCATCCAGGGCCCGACCGGCGGCTTCGTGCTCGGCTGGATCGTTGCTACATTTGTCACCGGCCTGATCGCCGAGCGGCTGGTCAAGGAAGGCCAGAGCGAGATCAGGCAATTTGCCGGTTTCTTCATCGCCTCCGTCGTCGGGGGCATCGGCGTGCTCTATGCCATCGGCATGCCTTGGGTGACCGCAGTCACCGGTACGCCGCTTTCAGCCGTCGCCACCGGTTCGCTGGCCTTCATCCCGGGCGATCTCGTCAAGGCCGTGATTGCAACGCTGGCAGCCCGCGCCGTTCTCGCCGGCTATCCGCTGCTGCACGCACGCGCCTGAGCGCCTCATCATCGTCAAATAGCCCGGGCGTTACGTCCGGGCTATTTGCATTGGCGCGCCGCTGTTGAAAACACCGCAAACGCCCTACCTAAAGCATGGACCTCGCCCCCCCGAAGCCATAGGTTCCCGCCATGACCACGATCCTGTTCGAAAACCCTATCTTCCTGGAACACAAGGTTCCTGAAGGCCATCCCGAGCGGCCCGACCGGCTGAAGGCGCTGAACCTTGCGCTGGAGCATGAGCGGTTTTCGCCGCTGTCGCGGCTTGAGGCGCCGCAGGGCAACGAGGATCTGGTGCTGCTTGCCCATCCCGAACAGCACCTGCGCACGGTGATGTCCGCCATTCCAGAGGAAGGAATCGAGGCGCTTGAGGC
Organism: Pararhizobium sp. PWRC1-1; assembly: GCF_049897905.1. Taxonomy (NCBI): domain Bacteria; kingdom Pseudomonadati; phylum Pseudomonadota; class Alphaproteobacteria; order Hyphomicrobiales; family Rhizobiaceae; genus Pararhizobium; species Pararhizobium sp. PWRC1-1. Next base: position 94,163 of record NZ_JAFCXE010000006.1, read on the forward strand.
CGATACCTATGCCAGCCCCGCCAGCTTGCAGGCCGCCTTGACCGGCATCGGTGGCGCAGTTGCGGCCGTCGATGCGGTGTTTTCCGGCAAGGCCGACAATGCCTTCGTCGCCTCGCGCCCGCCCGGCCACCACGCCGAAAAGAACAAGGCGATGGGCTTCTGCTTCTTCAACAACATCGCCATTGCCGCACGCCATGCCCAGCAGAAATACGGCGCAGAACGCGTCGCCATCGTCGACTGGGACGTGCATCACGGCAACGGCACGCAGGATATCTTCTGGGATGATCCGTCCGTGCTGTTCTGTTCGACGCACCAGATGCCGCTTTATCCCGGCACTGGTGCCAAGACCGAGACGGGCGCCGGCAATATCGTCAACGCGCCGCTGTCACCCGATACCGGCAGCGATCATTTTCGCGAAGCCTTCAAGTCGCGCATCCTGACAGCGCTCGACGATTTTCGCCCGGATTTCATCCTGATCTCGGCTGGTTTCGACGCCCATCACCGCGACCCCCTGGCGCAGATCAATCTGGTCGCCGAGGATTTCGATTGGGCGACCGGGCGGTTGCTTGACGTCGCGGGGAAAACCGCAAACAACCGCATCGTCAGCCTGCTCGAAGGCGGCTACGATCTTCAAGGGCTGGCCGAATCGGCCGGAACCCATATCTACCGCCTGATGAGAGGATGACCATGACCACCACCGCGCAAACGGGCGCCGCCCCGATCGACGTATCCGCCCTCTCCTTCGAAAAAGCCGTCGAGGAACTCGAAGCCATCGTCTCGGCGCTGGAGCGCGGCGATGTGGCGCTTGATAAGTCGATCGAGATCTATGAGCGCGGCGAAGCGCTGAAGAAACATTGTGAAGCGCTGTTGGGTGCCGCTGAAAATCGAATCGAGAAGATCAGGCTCGACCGGGCGGGCAAGCCGCAAGGTGTAGAGCCGCTCGACGGGGAGTGAGTGACACCAAGTCTACAGGGCTATGGTCGTTCTGATCTCATCGTAGCCTGCATGCAGGCCATTGGCATCGTGTTCGATCAGTCCGGCCTTGGATAAAATCTCCACGTCCTCGTGAACACGCCGGTAATCCCTGCCCAAGCTGCGCGCTAGGGCGGCAATGCTGGCCTGTGGATGGCGGCGCAGATGACGCAGCAGTTCAAGCCGCTTTGTCGTCATCGTCTGCGACAACGCATCCCAATTCACGAAGGTCAGATGGTCTTCGGAAACGGCCTCGCCCTTTTCCGCGCGATGCCACGCATCGGCGACCCGCTTCTCCAGATCGACAAAAGAACCGCCAATATGAAGCTCTACATCCTTGCTCATATTCGCTCTCCCCTTTCCCTTTCGACATCCCGCCGGAAATCGGCCAGCAGCTTTTCAATGGAGACAAACGCGTAATTTTCTTCGTGGTCGCCATAATGGCGATGATCGCCCTTGCCGCGTTCATTGTCATATCCAACAATTCTCTCGCCCGGACGGCCGTAAAACAGAGAATATTTGAGAAAGTGGGACGCTGGCGGAACGGATACCGGCACGCGCCAAACCTTGACCTCAAGGATCGCACCATCCTGAAAAATCAGGCGATCACGAATGATCAGTGTCGCTTTCATTACTCAAAATATGTCATGCGACGCCATATGGCGTCAAGCGCCATAAATCCGGGAAAGGACCACTGGTAGTTTTGCTGCTCCGGGCCTACCTTAGTGTTGATTTAAACCGACGAGGATCCGCCATGTCCTTCTTTCCCGGACCAGACCCCGAGGCCGGTGATGCGCCGGCGTGCGATGCGATCGAGCATCTGATCATTCCGCGCACCAGCGATATCGGCAATCTGCAGGTGCGCCGGGCGCTGCCGACGGCAAAGCGCCGGCTGGTCGGGCCGTTCATCTTCTTTGACCGGATGGGGCCTGCTCTGCTCAAGGCCGGTCAGGCTCTGGATGTGCGGCCGCATCCGCATATCGGGCTTTCCACCGTCACCTATCTGTTCGATGGCGAGATCAAGCATCGCGACAGCTTGGGGACCGAGATGGTCATCGCGCCCGGCGACCTCAACCTGATGACGGCGGGACGCGGGATCGTGCATTCGGAACGCTCGCCGGAAAACCTGCGCGGCAAGCCGCAATCGATCTCCGGCCTGCAGACCTGGCTGGCGCTGCCCGATCAATACGAGGAGATCGACCCGATCTTTGCCCATACCGAAAAACGCGACCTGCCCTCCTTCAACATGGACGGACTGGAAGGCCGAGTCGTCATCGGCCAGTTCGAAGGCATGAAATCGCCGGTTTCGGTGTTTTCCGACACGATCTATGTCGATTTGAGGATCGAACCCGGCAAGAGTGCGCCGTTTGCGGCCGAATGGGAAGAGCGGGCGCTCTATATCCTCGAGGGCGAGGCAATCATCGCCGGCGATCATTTTGCCGACAATCAACTGCTGGTTTTCCGGGCGGGCGATGCGATCACCGTCACCGCCGGCCCATTGGGCTGTCATATCATGCTGTTCGGCGGGGCAGCCCTTGGTTCGGCCCGGCATATCTGGTGGAACTTCGTTTCGTCCTCCAAGGAACGGATCGATCAAGCCAAGGAGGAATGGCGAACCGGCCGTTTCGACATCGTGCCTGGCGACGAGGAAGAGTTTGTCCCTTTGCCGGAACGGTAATATTGGTTAAACTCACAGCGTGCCGCAAGAAAACCGGTTTTTGCAATCCATAACGAAACTGTTTAAAGACGCGGTTCCCAGCGGACACCAACACTAGACATCGCGGCTCCCTTGAAAGCGCGAGAACGAAGGCCTTAGCGTGACACAATTGCCAGTCCATCCGATGCCGGCGACCCCCCTTCTCGATCAGGTAACCTATCCCGATGATTTGAAGAGGATCGACGACAAGGACTTGCCGCAACTGGCAGCCGAACTGCGCTCGGAGATGATCGACGCCGTATCGCGCACCGGCGGTCATCTGGGTGCGGGCCTCGGCGTCGTTGAATTGACCATTGCCATCCACAAGGTCTTCAATACCCCGCATGATCGGCTGATCTTTGACGTCGGTCATCAATGTTATCCGCACAAGATCCTCACCGGCCGCCGCGACCGGATCCGCACGTTGCGCCAGGAGGACGGCCTGTCCGGCTTCACCCGCCGCGCCGAAAGCGAATACGACCCTTTTGGTGCTGCCCATTCCTCGACTTCGATTTCCGCCGGCCTCGGCATGGCAGTCGCGGCCGATCTCTCCGGCGAACACCGCAACGTCATTTCCGTCATCGGCGATGGCGCCATGTCGGCCGGCATGGCCTATGAGGCGCTCAACAATGCCGGTGCGCTCGATGCGCGGCTGATCGTCATCCTCAACGACAACGACATGTCGATCGCGCCGCCGACCGGCGCCATGAGCGCCTATCTGGCGCGTCTTGCCTCCGGCCGCACCTATATGGGCTTCCGCGATCTCGGCAAGAAACTGACGGCCTATCTCGGCAAGACGGTGGACCGGGCGATTACCCGCGCCGTCGAACATGCGCGCGGCTATGTGACCGGCGGCACGCTGTTCGAGGAGATGGGTTTTTACCATATCGGCCCGATCGACGGTCATTCCTTCGAGCATCTTCTGCCCGTGCTGCGCAATGTACGCGACAATTCTAAGGGCCCAGTGCTGATCCATGTGGTGACGCAGAAGGGCAAGGGCTATCCGCCGGCAGAAGCTGCAGCCGACAAATATCACGGCGTCAACACGTTCGACGTCATCACCGGGGCGCAGGCCAAAGCCAAGCCGAATGCTCCGGCCTATACCTCCGTGTTTGCCGAAGCGCTGACGCAGGAAGCTGGCTATGACGACAAGATCGTCGCCGTCACCGCCGCCATGCCATCCGGCACCGGCCTCGACAAGTTCGCGTTGGCCCACCCCTCGCGCTGCTTCGATGTCGGCATCGCCGAGCAGCATGCGGTGACCTTTGCCGCCGGACTGGCGTCCGAAGGCTACAAGCCGTTCTGCGCGCTCTATTCGACCTTCCTGCAGCGCGGTTACGACCAGGTGGTGCACGACGTGGCGATCCAGGGCCTGCCGGTGCGCTTCCCGATCGACCGCGCCGGTTTCGTTGGTGCCGATGGTCCGACCCATGCCGGTTCGTTCGACACGACCTATCTTGCCACCCTGCCCGGCTTCGTCGTCATGGCGGCAGCGGATGAAGCGGAACTCAAGCATATGGTGCGCACCGCTGCGGCCTATGACGAGGGTCCGATCTCGTTCCGCTATCCGCGCGGCGAAGGTGTCGGCGTGGAGATGCCGGAACGCGGCCAGATTCTGGAAGTCGGCAAAGGCCGGGTGATGAAACAGGGCTCGAAGGTGGCGCTGTTGTCCTTCGGTACGCGCCTGGCCGATTGCCTTGTTGCCGCCGAAGACCTCGATGCCGCCGGGCTTTCGACGACCGTCGTCGATGCTCGCTTTGCCAAGCCGCTTGATCATGACCTGATCCGCCAGCTGGCCAAGCATCACGAGGTGCTGATCACCATCGAGGAAGGTGCCGTCGGCGGCTTCGGCAGCCATGTGCTGCAATTCCTTGCCCATGAGGGCCTGCTCGATAACGGCCTAAAAATCCGGCCGCTGGTTCTGCCGGATATCTGGATGGAACAGGCCAAGCCCGAAGCCATGTATGCCAAGGCGGGCCTCGACCGCGCCGGCATTGTTTCGACCGTGTTCAAGACGCTCGGCCAGAAGCAGCAGATCGGTTCCAGCGTCGCCGGCTGAGGGCGCATTGCGCCTCAGGCATCGATCAATCTTTGATGGATGGGACACCGGCAGAGCCGGTGTCACCGATATCACTGTGCCGCCCCCACGCGGTGGCGGCATTTCTCGACCATACCAATCAGATATTGGCACCGCCATCGATGGTGATGCTTGAGCCGGTGATGAAGCGGCTTTCCTCTCCGGCGAGAAACGTCACCAGTGCGGCAATATCCTGCGCCTTGCCGAAGCGAGGGATGGCCATCAAGGCAAGCTGCGGCTCGGCGTGCTCACCCTCTGCGGGGTTCATGTCGGTATCGGTCGAGCCGGGCTGGACGATGTTGACGGTGATCTCCCGTGGCCCCAGGTCGCGTGCCAATGCCTTGGTCAGACCGACCAGCGCGAACTTGCTGGTCGAATAGATGCTGAGGCCGGGGAACGGCACTTGTTCGCCGAGATTGCTGCCGATGAAGATAATCCGGCCGCCGGATCCCATTACCGCCACTGCCGCCTTGGAGGCGACGAAGCTGGCGCGGACATGGATGGCCATGACGCGATCGAATTCCTCAAGCGTCGCCGTATCGATCGTATCGACCGAGAAGACGCCCGCACTGTTGACGAGGATGTCGAGGCTGCCAAGCTTGGCGTGAGCCTCAACCACAGCTGCCTCGACGGCTGCCGCATCGAGATTGTCCGCCTTGATGGCAAGGGCCCTGCGGCCAAGCTTCTCGATGGCGCTGACGACTTCCTGCGCCTTCCCCGGAGCGCTTGTATAGGTGATGGCGACATCGGCGCCCTCCTTGCCAAGCGCCAGCGCAATGGCCGCACCGATACCCCGGCTGCCGCCGGTGATGAACGCAACTTTGTTGTTCAAGCGAGACATGACATTTCCTTTTTTGTAATGATCGATACATATATCCTGTCAGGATTGCCTGCCATCGTCAATTGATTTATGTACTGGTCACTACAGAAAGGAGTTCCGATGTGTCAAAGAGGCCGCCCCCGTACCTTCGACAGCGACGCCGCTTTGAGACAGGCAATGCTAGTCTTTTGGGAGAAGGGCTACGAGGCGACATCCATGGCCGATTTGACGGCGGCTATGCAGATCGGCGCCCCGAGCCTCTATGCGGCCTTCGGCAACAAGGCCGAGCTGTTCGCGGCGGCTCTCAAGACCTACAAGGCCGAGATTGGACTGGAGATATGGGATTCTTTGCCAAAGGCCGCGACGGCACGGCAGGCCTTTGCCGATTTCCTGCGTGAGACAGCAGTCGCCTATGCGCGCTCCGATCAACCACGCGGCTGCATGATTGCGCTTGGTGTCCTGAACGGTCACACGGAGGCCAATCCAGCCTGCGAACTGCTGCGGGATTGCCGGCTGGAAAATGCCAGCCTGCTGCGCGAGCGGCTGGAGCAAGGCGTGCGCGACGGCGAGATTCCGCCCTCAGCCGACTGCCAGCAAATCGCCTATTTTTACGCAACGGTGCAGCATGGCATGTCGATTACCGCCCGCGACGGCGCAACGCTGGCCTCGCTCCAAAGCACCGCCGACGCAGCAATGGCAGCCTGGGACGCACTAACTGCGCCGCGATAAAACTGCGCGTCTCTTTGTGTCCAGCCGCGGCAAGATAGCGGCAGTATCAAAAACCCCGGCGATCGCTCGATCGCCGGGGTTTTACATTGAAACGAGATGCCGATTTAGGCGGCGCGACGCGATCCGTAAGATGCGGTTCCGGACGCCCCTCTACCGCTATCGAGCTGGAACTGGGCGATCAGTTCGCGCAGGCGGCTGGCTTCGTTGGCGAGCGTCGCGCTTGCCGCGTTGGTTTCCTCGACCATGGCGGCGTTCTGCTGGGTGACCTGATCCATCTGGTTGACTGCCGTGTTGACCTCGGCAAGGCCAACCGACTGTTCGCGGGCCGAGGTGGCGATCGCGTCCATATGCTGGTTGATCGTCACGACATAGGTTTCGATGGTCTTCAGGGCATCGCCGGTTTCGCGCACCAGCTTGACGCCGCCCTCGACCTCGACGCTCGAGTTGCGGATCAGTTCCTTGATCTCCTTGGCAGCCTTTGCCGAACGCTGCGCCAGTTCGCGCACCTCCTGGGCGACGACGGCAAAGCCCTTGCCGGCATCGCCGGCGCGGGCAGCTTCAACCCCGGCATTCAACGCCAGAAGATTGGTCTGGAAGGCAATTTCGTCGATGACGCCGATGATACTGGAAATCTGGCTAGAAGATTCTTCGATCCGGCGCATGGCCTCGACCGCGTTGGCAACGACTGCACCCGACTGGGCGGCACTGGCATTGGCCTGCACCGCCACCGAGCGGGCCTCATCGGCGCGCTTGGAGGAGTTGGAGACATTGACGGTGATCTCATCGAGCGCTGCGGCGGTTTCTTCCAGCGACGCTGCCTGCTGTTCGGTACGGCGGGACAGATCGTCCGAGCTCTGGCTGATTTCGCGCGTGCCATCATCGATCGAACCGGCCGACTGGGTAACGGCTGTCAGCGTATTGCCCAATTGTTTGACCGCAGCGTTCAAGTCGTGACGCAAGGCCTCGAAGTCGGGGGCGAAGGCATCGTCGAGCTGGAACGACAGATCGCCGGCGGCAAGACGGCGCAAGCCGGTTGCCAGACCTGATGTCGCCTGCTGCAGGCGCTCCTGTGCTGCGGCTTCCGCTTCCTGCGTCAGGCGGATGCGGTCGGCTTCGGATCGAGCCCGTGCCTCCTGCGCTTCTTCCTCAAGCCGGTGATTGGCGATGGCTGCCTGGCGGAAGATCTCGACGGCACCGGCCATTTCACCGATCTCGTCCTTGCGGCCCGTGAAGGGAATAGTGCTCGTGGTATCGCCACCGGCAAGGCCTGTCATGGCACGGGTGGTGGCGACGATCGGCTTGGAGATGCCGCGCCCGACGAGATAGACGGTGAGTGCCAGCAACAGGATTGCCGTAATCACCGCGGCGATTGCAAGGTTTTCCGCACGCGCAATCAACTGCGCATTTTCTACCTCGGCAGACTGGCGCAGGCTGGCAAGATCCTGTGTCAGCGCCGCCAGGATCGGCTCGACATCTGCGAATGCCTTGGCGACGTGCTGCCGCGTTTCGCTCTCGATCGCCGCTGTGGCCGCATAGGCTTTGAAGGTTGCCTGATAGACCTGCAGAGCCTTCATGATCGCCTCGTAGGCTTCTTCAGAACCGAAACGCTCCGGCGCGAATGCTGCAAAAGTCTTGGCTTCTGCCTCATGACTTGCCACATACTTGGCGTCACGGCGCATGATGAAATCCTTCTCATGGCGCCGCATCGTCAGCATGCTAGCCTTCAATTCGCTGTCCTGGATATCATTCAACAGCTTCTCGATGGAATGCACGGCCGCGCGCATTTCGCCCTCCCTGCCCTTCGAGGAATCGAGCCCGAGCTCGGTGTTGGCCGCAACCAGCGCCTTGAACTGGCCAAGATAAACGTCGAGCCCGGCCGCGATCGCCTGCAGCTTCTGCTGAACAGCGGTATCTGGAACCGTCTGCTTCAACACCTCCAGCTGTCCGCGCGTTTCGACGGAAAACTCCTCGTGGTGCAGGACGGCTTCCTCGCTCTTTTGCAGCAGGAAATCCTTTTCCGCGCCGCGCTCCTCAAGCATCTTGTTTTCGAGCACCAAAAGCGCCTTGTCCGACGCCTCGATCGCGCGCTCCTTTTCCCTGAAGGTCTGCTCGATCGTCTTTTCAATGATGAAAATGGCGACGATCGAGAGAATGCCGGCGACGGCGATCGGGACGAGCAGACCAATCTTGTGGGACAGCCGAAGGTGCATGGAGACTCCCTATTGCCCGGCCAGGGCGGCCGATGCGCAAACAATGTGAAAAAACTGAGGTATATGCCCGTTCCGCCACGCGGGATGGCACTCGGAACATGCCGCCGAAGCGAACTCTTCGAGCAAATTCACCAGGCGATGCATGACCTGGTATCGCACATCCGAAAACGTGCGATGTAAGTCACATCAAATTAGAGCTTTCGAATTAAATATCGGTAAAAACCTCCAAAATTTTACTGGTAAATACCGCGCTACAGGCCGGGAGTGCTGTCCGCCATGCCTCGTGCCCCACGGAAGCAGCCTCTTTCGGCACTATTTGAACGCGCCCGGCCGCATGGGCCTTGCCATCCCCGGCCTGACGCGCCATGAGAACCCATGTCAAACGAACCAAAAACCTCCGTCCGCCTCGACCAGCTGCTTTTGAACCTGGGGCTTGTCGCCAGCCGTTCGCGCGCCCGCGATGCGATCCAGCGCGGTACCGTCACCGTCAACGGCAAAGTCGTCACCAAGGCAAGCTCGACCTTTCCCGAGGATGTGACGATCGCCATCGACGATCCCGTCCAGCCCTATGTTTCGCGCGCGGCGCTGAAACTGAAGGCGGGCCTTGAACATTTCAAGCTGTCGCCCGAAGGACTGGACTGTCTGGACATCGGCGCCTCGACCGGTGGCTTCACCGAAATCCTGCTGCACAATGGTGCCGCCCATGTCATTTCCGTCGATGTCGGCCACGGCCAGTTCCATCCGCGCCTTGAGGCCGATCCGCGCGTTACCAATATCGAGGGCCTGAATGCCCGTGTGCTGGACGAGGACACCCTCGACGGCCGCGAGATTTCCTTCATCGTGTCCGACGTCTCGTTCATTTCGCTGAAGCTGGCGCTGCCGCCGGCGCTGGATCTCGCCGAGCCCGGCGCTCATTGCATCCTGCTCGTCAAGCCGCAGTTCGAAGCTGGCCGCGAAGCGATCAGCAAGGCAGGCCTGCTCAAGGACCCTTCAAGCGCTCCTGCGGTTGCGGCGGAACTGGAACGCTGGCTGGTCGAGGACATGGGCTGGGAAAGCCTTGGCCTCATCCCCTCGCCGATCTCAGGCGGTGATGGCAACGAGGAATATCTGCTGGCGGGTCACAAACCGCTGGATGAAGACGACGCTTCGGACGACGATGCGGAGCAGGACGAAGCCGTATGAGCACCGAGACGCTGACCATCGAGAAGATCGGCCAATCCGGCGACGGCATTACCCGTGGTCCGTTCGGACCGGTCTATGTGCCCTTCACGCTGCCCGGTGAAACCGTGGCACTCGCGGTCAACAAGGACAAGGGCACGGTCATGTCGATGTCCGACATCTCGCCCGAACGGGTCGAGCCAAAATGCCGGCATTTCGGGCCGGACGGCGAGAACGGCACCTGCGGCGGCTGCAGCCTGCAGCATGCCAGCGACAGCCTTTACCAGAGTTTCAAGCGGCAGCTGGTTCTCGACGCCTTGAAATCGAAGGCGTTGCAGGCCGACGTAGGCCCCCTCGTGCTTGCCCATCCCGGCGAGCGGCGGCGCACAGTGTTTACCGCGCGGCGGACCGAGAAAGAGCTGTTGCTCGGCTACAACCAGCCTGAAACCCATCACATCGTGGCGATATCCGAATGTCCCATCGCAAGCCCCGGCATCGTGTCGCGGCTTGCAACCATCCGCACAGTCGCCAATGCGATGGCCGTCAATGCCGAGACGTTCCGCATCACGGTGCTTGAAACGCTGTCCGGTCTCGATCTCTCATTCGAGGGCATCAAGGCAATGGACGACCGGCAGCGCCGCATGGCGGTCGAAACCGTTCTCGGCCAGAAAAGCGTTGCCCGCCTCAGTCTCAACGGCGAAATCCTGATCGAGCCGATTAAACCGGTGATCGATTTCGGCGGCGTTTCCGTTTCGCCTCCTCCCGGAAGCTTCACGCAGGCGACGAAGCCTGCGGAAGAGGCTATGGCGGAACTGGTGATGGCGCATCTCGGCAAGGCCAAGCGTGTCATCGATCTCTTCGCAGGCTCGGGCACCTTCTCGCTGCGCATCGCCCGCAAGGCGCGCGTGCATGCCGTGGAAAGCGAAGACAAGCCGCTGAAGGCGCTGGATTTTGCCGCCCGCAACACGCAAGGGCTAAAACCTGTCACGGTGGAAAAGCGCGATCTCTTCCGCCGGCCGATGATGGCTTCCGAACTGAAGGTCTATGACGCCATCGTCTTTGATCCGCCGCGCGCCGGTGCCGAAGCCCAGGTGAAGGAAATGGCCCGCTCCGGCGTCAAGAAGGTCGTCGCGGTCTCGTGCAATCCGGTAACTTTGGTACGCGACCTGCGTATCCTCGTCGATGTGGGCTACCGGATCACCTCCGTGACGCCGATCGACCAGTTCCTGTGGTCGTCACATGTGGAAGTCGTGGCGACGCTGGAGAAGTAAAAGTGCAACTGGCCGACCCGGAGGTTTCAAGCCTTCGGATTGCGCCTAGCGTCCAGCATCTTGCGCAAGCCTTCAACGGCCGGCAGCGCTGCAATAATCCCCGGCATTGCGATTTCGCCGGCAATGCCGCGCAATTCCGGCCCCAGAGCCTCGATTGCAGCATCCCGGGCAGCCCTGCCCTCCGCCGTCAACGAAACCCGCTTCGAGCGGCCATCATGCGGATCGGGGGCGATGGTGATGAACTGCTTGCCCTCGAGATGGCCCAGTGTATTGGTCATCGCACCCTTGGTCACCTGCATCGCCTGTGCGATCGACAGGGGCGTGCGCGCATCCCCCAGCCGGACAAGATGATTGAGCACGACGAATTGCGGCAAGGTCATGCCCTCAGGCATCACCTTCTCGAACGCATTGGCTGACAATTGCGCGACGATGCCGACTTCATTGAAGAACCGGAACAGCGTTTGCAGGTCGTTTTCGCTCGCCGTCATGCGCTCCTGATCCGGGTGTCCACGGGCCAGCGGGGTGCGCCCTCAATAGCCGGACCGTAGCCGAGACGAACGAACATTTGAAGCGTTTCATTCTCTTCCACCGCAAGCGCGTCACGCATGGCGAGAAAGTGCGGGCGCATTTCGGTAAACTCCTGCAGCGCCTGGCTGAATGGGTGCATCGAGACGCCCGCCGCCGTGGCGGCCAGATTGAGGCGGATATAATCGCGCCCGGCGGCGATCTGGTCGGCGCGGCTGTTGCCTGCGGTCTTCAGCCAAAGGAAAGCCATTGCCGTGTCGACCGGCTCTTTGAGGATCGGAATCTGCTGCTGGAACGTCGATGACGTCTGGTCAAGCATGGCATCGCGCGACAGCAGACCGGCCATCGACAATCCCTCGATGAACGCGCCGGACAGATCGATACCGTCCGGATTGGCCTCAATTTCGGCGCGGCCGACGCGGATGAGGTCGATGCTCTCCTTCAATGTGTGCGGTGTGGTGATCTCCGTGAAATAGGCCTGCCAGGCGAGCTGTCGCAGCGTCTCGACGCGGGCGGGATCGTTGGTATGGCCAATGGCCGACATACGGGCGGCGGCGGCAATTTCGACAAGTTTGTCCGCCTCGACCGGCCGGGCAAGATCATAGGGCTCCTTGTTCGAGCGGCGCGACAGGACATGCGCAAAAAGCGGATCAGCGCGGATCGTTGCGTCCTGAACGAGCCGGATATGGGCGACCGGTCGGTCATCCAGCCGTGGTTGCGGCTCTCCCTTTGGAAACAGCACGATGTTCGCCCGGTATCCCTCCTCGGCCGCCGCTTGTGCCAGAAGTTCGAGGAAGCAGCCAAGGCCGATGGTGATCTGCCGGTCGTGCGGATCGGTTTGCGGCAGGCGGCGATCAGCCTGGCAATAGAGCGTGATTTCGTTTTCCGCGGACAGATCGGCAAGCCAGGGCTGCCGGTTGTGCGGGTTGGGCGCCAGGATCGCGAAGGACAATATCCGGCGTCGGAGATCGGCGTCCCGGCGGCCGGCATCCTGCCATGGCCTTCTTGCCGAGACAGGATCACGGGTGGAAACCCAAAGAGCGCCAGCGGTTGCCGCCAGTACCACACCGCCTGCAACGATGCCCATAAACATCCGCCGTGTCGCTGCCATGCCATCCTCCATTTGGTTTAATAAAGAACTATATAGTTTAATGTTAAATCAAATGCAATACCCATCGGGACGAGCAATGGAAACGAAAACACCCGCGCCGGAGATCCGGCGCGGGTGTTTGGGATGCGAGGCTGAGGTTATCAGGCGGCGCGGCGGGCGTAATTGCTCTGCCTTGCAGCCGGCGCCGACGACTGGGTGTCGCCGATGTTGAACTGGGCGAGCAGGTCGTTGAGGGCGGCGGCTTCCGAGGCGAGGCCGTGGCTGGCGGCGGTCTGTTCCTCGACCATGGCGGCGTTCTGCTGGGTGCCCTGGTCCATGGTGTTGACGGCCGTGTTGATCTCTTGCAGGCCAATGGACTGTTCGCGGGTGGCCGTGACGATCGCACCGATATGCCCATTGATCTCCTGGACCTCGGAGACGATCGCCTGCAGCGACTGGCCGGTTTCGCCGACCAGCGTCACACCGGCACGGACCTGATCGCCCGAGGTGGTGATCAGCGCCTTGATTTCCTTGGCGGCATTGGCAGAGCGCTGGGCAAGCTCGCGTACCTCCTGGGCAACGACCGCAAAGCCCTTGCCTGCATCGCCAGCACGGGCCGCCTCGACGCCTGCGTTCAGCGCCAAGAGGTTGGTCTGGAAAGCGATGTCATCGATGACACCGATGATGTTGGAAATTTCGCCGGAGGACTTTTCAATGCCCTGCATGGCGTTGACGGCATTGCGGACCACTTCGCCGGACTTTTCCGCTCCGGCGCGGGTGCGGGCAACCAGCTGGCCGACTTCTTCAGCACGGCGGGCGCTGTCCTTGACCGTGGTGGTGATCTGCTCAAGGGCTGCGGCCGTTTCCTCCACGGAGGCTGCCTGCTGCTCGGTGCGGCGGGCAAGATCGTCAGCGGCGGTGCGGATTTCGGTCGCGCCGGCATCGATGGCGCGGGCATTGGCGCCAACAGCCTGCAGCGTGTGGTGCAGCTTGGTCACCGAATTGTTGAAGTCGGCACGTAGGCGGTCCAGATGCATGACGAACGGAACCGAGATGCGGTAGCCGAGATCGCCATCGGCAAGACGGCCGAGACCGGTTGCGAGCGCCTCGACAGCCTGCTGGATATCGGCGGTTTCCTTGGCTTTGAGCGCTTCGCGCTCGCGGCGCTCCTGCTCGGACAGCGAACGGCCGGTTTCGGCTTCACCTTCGAGGCGCGCACGCTCGATGGCATTGGTCCGGAACACGGCGACAGCGGCGGCCATTGAGCCGATCTGGTCGCGGCGTTCCTGGCCGGGAATTTCGGCCTTCAGGTCACCGGCAGCCAGGCGCTCCATGGCACCGGTCATATCGGTGACCGGGTGGATGACGAGGCGGCTGAGCAGGGTTGCGAGGAAGGCGATCATCACGCCGACCGCCAGAAGCGTGGCGATGGTGGCGGCGATCCGGAACTGGCCGATGGCGGAATAGGCCAAATCGGCATCGACGACGAAACCGACATACCATTCGACCGACGGAAGACCGGCGACCGGCACGAAGCTGACGAGCTTCGACTTGCCGTCCAGCTTGGTCTGCATGATCGTTGAAGCGATCGAGGGGGTCTCCGCCGGGAAAGCATCGGCGAGCGTCTTGGTGACCAGCTTCGCATCGGGATGAACGAGGATCTGGCCGGACTTGTTGACGAGGAACGCAAAGCCTTCACCACCGACATCGATATCCTTGACCATCGACACCAGCGTCTTCAGCGAGAAGTCGCTGCCGGCAACGCCGATCAGCTTGCCGTCCTTCTTCACCGGTGCTGCCGCGCTGATGATCAGTTCGCCAAGCGAAGCATCGATATAGGGATCCGTCAGCACGGTGCCATCGGCCTTGACCACATCCTGATACCATGGGCGCTTGCGCGGATCGTAGGTTTCCGGCATCGCCTGGACTGGCCAATTGGTGAATTTGCCGGTTTCGTCACCGACATAGGTGCTGATGAACTCCTTGATCAGAACATCGTTTTTCATGATGCCGAGAAGGCCGGCCTGGTCGGCGGCGCCGCCAGCGGCGTTTGCGACCATGGCCGTCAGCGTGACGCGGCCGTTCAGCCAGTTGGCGACGCTCTGGGCGGCCTGCTTGCCGGAGGATGAAATATTCTCCTCGACGGCGCGCGTGGTCACATCATGCTGGAGGCTGTCGATATAGACGGAAAAGCCGCCAAAGGCGGCGACGACGACGAAGGACGCGGCAACAAGAATGCGCGTCATGAGATTGGATCTTTTCAAGGCAGACTTCCCTAATGCGGACCGGCGGTGGCGCCGGGCGGAGGCTCGAACGTATCCGCGCACGGGATCGGCGGCCGGCGCTGACGCGCGAAACCGTTCCAGATTGCGGGTATGGGGATGACATGCCACGAGGGCGCAGACGGCGCGCCTCATGCGCCCGACAAGGGCCGGCAGACCGGACCTGTGATTGCCTGAACCATACGGGCGGCCACTTAAGGCAGGGTTAAATTTTCATTGCAGGAAAAGTGAAGACTTTAAGGGTATTCCGCCTATTCGGCCGCCTGTTTCAGCGCGGAAAGCAGCTGCGGCTTCTTCAAGCCCCAGGCGGTCGCCAGATGCATGGACGAGGAAATGCCGGCATCGAGCATGTAGGGGCCGGGCGTATCGGCCTTGACCCGCGACGCCGGCCTCGGCTTCAGCGGCGTCCCGTGGCCCATGCCGTCGATCAGGTAGAGTTCGACTGCAACCTTGCCCGACGCATCCTTCCAGACACGGCGGATATGGCCATCGACATCGCTCTGGGTATAGGCCGCGGTTTCAAGGCCGTGCACATCAAGCCATTGTTGTAAAAGCGCGTCTGCGTTGGACAACGACACCGTATGATCCTTCGTGCCGTGCCAGATCGAAACCGTGGGGAAATCGCGCGTCACCGGTGATGCAGCCCGCACGAGATCGCCCCATTCCTGCCCTGCCCGTTCCGGCGAAGACTTCATCGCAGCCAGCGCCCGGTGCACGTCACGGGCTGCGCCATAGGGCAGTCCGGCGATGACACCACCACCGCGAAACACGTCAGGATAGGTTGCAAGCATCGCAGCCGCCATCGCGCCGCCTGCGGACAGGCCGGTGACGAAGACACGCTTGCGGTCGATGCCGTGGGCCGATACCATCTTGGCGACCATCTGGCGGATCGACATCACCTCGCCGCGATCGCGGGTGACGTTGCTCGGGCGAAACCAGTTGAAACAGAGATTGCCGTTGTTGGAGCGCTTCTGTTCGGCATAGACGACCGCAAAGCCGCGCTCACGCGCCAAGGTCGACCAGCCGCTGCCCCTGTCATAGGCTTCAGCGGTCTGGTGGCAGCCATGCAGGACAACGACGAGAGGCGACTTTTTCGGCAGGCCCGCAGGGACATAACGGAACATCCGCAGGCGGCCGGGATTGCTGCCGAATGCCTTGACCTCCTGCAACCCTGCGGCCGGTTTTGCTACGGACCGGGGTTTTGCCGCTGGTTTTGATGCCGATGGTTTTGTGGACACGGTGGAAACAAGTGCCTTGCGCGTCACCTTGACGGCCTTGGCAATGGTCTTTTCCCAACGCCGGTGCTGCCTGAGCATGTCGGACAGGGAAAACTTGAAATGAGACCGCATGGACGAACCCTTGGTTGGCGGCATGCCTCCGATGCCGAAATTCCTCCACGCAACGGGTTTCAATATGGGGCACGCCCTACCGTCCGGCAAGGTCGGGTTGGTATATGAATCTCAAGGCCGGGCGGCAGGCAGCCTCTTCTTCCCTGCGCGGAGAAGTGCCGAGCAAAGCGAGGCGATGAGGGGGCGTTTCGGCACACTCGAAGCGTGCGGCTCCCCCTCATCCGGCCCTTCGGGCTACCTTTTCCCCGCTGGGGAGAAGAGGGAGATGCCAATCAGCGGCGCATGAAAGCCTCGAAAGCGGCGCGCGCTTCGGCGCTTTTCAGCTGGGCGGCAAAATGTTTTGCCTCCTCGTCGATGCGGGCGAGGACGTCGGAGCGGTCGCCGCGGATGAGGTTGCGGGCGATGCGCAGCGCTTCCGGCGGCTTTTTCGCCAGGCTTGCAGCAAGCGCCAGCACCTCTTCCTCGATTGCATCTGCACCGGCGATCTTCCAGATCAGTCCGGCCTCCTGCGCCTCAGCCGCAGTAAACGGCTCACCGGCGGCCAGAAGCGCAAAGGCCCGCTGATGACCGGCGATGCGCGGCACGATCAGGCTGGAGGCCGCTTCAGGAACCAGCGCCAGATCGACGAAGGGTGTCTTGAAGGTCGAGCGCGCCGAGGCGATCGTCAGGTCGCAATGGAGATGGATGGTCGTGCCGATGCCGATTGCCAGACCATCGACACCGGAGACGATTGGCTTGGCGGCGCTGGCGAGCGCCTTGAGGAAGTCGATCACCTCCTGCCCCATCGATCCGCCCATGGCGAAAGCCATGAAATCGGCCATGTCGTTTCCGGCCGAAAAGCACCCTTCGGTGCCGAGAAAAGCCGTGACGCGGATGGCATCGTCGGTTCCGGCGACAGCGAGCGCATTGGCCATCTTGGCGTACATTGCCCGGGTGATGGCATTCTTCTTGGCCGGCCGGTTGAAGCGGATGACCTGAACGCCCGGATAGGCTTCGGGCCGCTCGATCAGAACGTCATCGGTCATGGTCATCTCCTTCGATCAGGCAAGTGGTCTATCAAGCAAGTGCGATACGGGCGGCAGCAAGGCTTGCAGCACCGGTGATGATGCTGCTCTTCAGCGCCGCGGTTTCGGACAACAGGTTTTCGGCGGCGAAACGGCAAAGCGCGATACGGACATCGCGGCCGCCATCACCCACTTCGGCCAACCCGCCCTTGGCGAGATAGACGCCTGTCAGGGTCAGGCCGAACAACCGTTGATAGGCGGTGGCACCGGCTAGCGCTTCTGCGGATTTGCCTTCGGCAAGGCGGGCCAGCAGCCACTCGGTCGCTTCCTCCAGATCGGCAATCGCATCGTCGAGCCGGCTGCCGGTTTCGCCGAAATCGGCAAGGTTGGAGGAACCGACCTCTTCGGCCACGGCCTTCAATTCGGCGATGAAGCCACGCACATGGCCGCCGTCGGACAGAGGCAGCTTGCGGGTGACGAGATCGATCGCCTGGATACCGTTGGTGCCTTCATAGATCGGCGCGATCCGGGCGTCGCGCAGATAGCGCGCGGCACCGGTCTCCTCGATGAAGCCCATGCCTCCGTGGACCTGAATGCCCATCGAGGCCGCATCGACGCCGACATCGGTACCGAAGGATTTGGCAATCGGGGTCAGCAAGCTCGAGCGCTCCTGCCAGTGGCGGGCCTCGTCGCCTTGCGACACATGCGCCCGGTCGACCGCGCGGGCGCAGGTCAGTGCGATGGCGCGGGCGCCCTGCGTCAGCGCCTTCATGGTGAGCAGCGTGCGGGCGATGTCCGGGTGGTCGATGATCGGGCTCATGCCGGTGCCCTTCCAGCCCGGCGCCTTGCCCTGCGTGCGTTCGCGGGCATAGTTGAGCGCATGCTGGGTGGCGGCATCGGCCATCGCCACGCCCTGTATGCCGACGGCGAGGCGGGCATTGTTCATCATCGTAAACATGCAGTTGAGACCCTTGTTCTCCTCGCCGACGAGATAACCGACGGCGCCCTTCTCATCGCCGAACCGGCCGTCGCCATAGACCATGGTGCAGGTCGGCGAGGCATGGATGCCGAGCTTGTGTTCGAGTGAATGGCAGAACAAATCGTTACGGTCTCCGAGCGAACCGTCGGCGTTGACAAGGAATTTCGGCACTAGGAACAGCGAGATGCCACGCGTTCCTTCCGGCGCACCGGCAATCCGCGCCAGCACCAGATGAACGATATTACCGGTGACCTCGTGGTCGCCCCAGGTGATGAAGATCTTCTGGCCGAAAATCCGGTAGGTGCCGTCGTCGCGGCGCTCGGCGCGGGTCTTCAAGACGCCGAGATCGGAGCCGGCATGCGGCTCGGTCAGGTTCATCGTCCCGGTCCATTCGCCGGATATCATTCTGGCGAGAAAGGTTGATTTCAGGGCCGGGGAACCGTGCTTTTCCAGCGCATCGACAGCGCCCATGGTCAGCATCGGCGCCAGCGCAAAGGCCATCGAGCCGGCATTCCAGAATTCCATGGCGGCGATATGCAGCATATGCGGCAGCGCCTGGCCGCCGAATTCCTCCGGCGCCGTGAGGCTGTTCCAGCCGCCGGCTGCCCAGTTGCGATAGAGATCGGCCCAGCCCTCCGGAATCTGAACCTTGCCATCAACGAGCTTCGAGCCCTGCCGGTCGCCGATATCGGCGAGCGGTGCGACCTCTTCCGTGGCAAAGCGCCCGGCTTCGCCGATGATCGCATCGACCAGATCCTCATCGAGATCGCCGAAAATGCCTGCGGCCAGATCCTCACTGAGTCCAGCCACATGTTTCAGCGTGAACAGAATATCCTCAACCGGTGCCTTGTACATCGTCGTCTCCTCCTGCGGTCACCTGACAACATTGCCGTGCGTCCGTCCAGCAATGGCTTGTTTGTTGTTCCCGAAATTATTGATTTTTACGTAAACGTCAATATTTGATCTCGCGCCGTTATCCCGGCTCGTGAACAAGCCTGTAACAAAACTGTCACGAAAACTGCATACAGCGAAGTCTGGCCTCTCCCGGGACAATGCCGCATGAATTTGATCTCGTCCGAAATACCGGGGCTCGTCTGGGCCTATCGCTTCCTGCCGGGCGAAAGCCGTTGCGTGCGGATTGCAGCCGATTCGTCCATCGATGCGCTGATGGAGGGCGACGGCTGGGTGTGGCTGCATCTGGCACTGAGCGACGCACGCACGCCGGCCCTGATCGAGCGTATCACAACGTTGCCGCAGAATGCGCTTTCGACCCTGACCAGCCATGACACACAGGCGGCGGTGACCATTTCCGACGATATCGTTTATGGCACGCTGGTCGATTTCGAGCGCACCTTTGACGCCGAAACGAAAACCATCGGCTGGTTGCATTTTGCCGTCACCGAAAAGATTATCATCACCACGCGGCTGCATCCGCTGCGCAGTATCGACCGGGTCAAGGCCGCGGTCGAGAAGAATGCCCGCTGCGCCCGGCCGATCGATCTGTTCGAAAT
Organism: Pararhizobium sp. PWRC1-1; assembly: GCF_049897905.1. Taxonomy (NCBI): domain Bacteria; kingdom Pseudomonadati; phylum Pseudomonadota; class Alphaproteobacteria; order Hyphomicrobiales; family Rhizobiaceae; genus Pararhizobium; species Pararhizobium sp. PWRC1-1. The sequence continues at coordinate 113,836 of NZ_JAFCXE010000006.1, forward strand.
GATGGTGGTCGAATTCCAGCGCACGCTTATCAGCCTGGTGCTGGAACTGACCGAGGACCTCAACGTCATCGAGGACGATGTCTATGGCGAGGCGGGCCACAATCATCAGCCGCGGCTCGCGCCACTCCGGAGAACCGCCGTTCGCCTGCACCGGCACCTGCGCACATTGCTGGCTCTGCTGCGACGCGCTGGCACATCGGAAGAAGACGAAGTGCCTGAGGGATTTATCGACGTTGCGGAGCGCTTGTCGGACAGGCTGGAAGCGGTTGATCGCGATGTTTTCGCGCTGCAGGAACGCGCCCGCCTATTGCATGAAGAGATCGACAGCAAGCTCTCCTCGGAGACCAACCGCCATCTCTATATTCTTTCGCTGATGACGGCCTTCCTCCTGCCGCCGACGCTCGTCACCGGCTTTTTCGGCATGAACACCAGCGGCCTGCCCTTTGCCGAAGGCATTCACGGCACGCTGCTCGCAGGATTTCTCATCATGATGTCGATGGGCGTGGCCTGGACGATCCTGAAGCGGATCGGCATCCTCTGACGAAAAAGTGGCCGGAGACGAGGTCTCCGGCCGACAGTTGGTGCTGATCAAGTCATCGTGTCAGTAAGGCGAATTGCATTGCCTGCGCGGGCCGTTGTTCGGCTGGTAGGTATTGTCATAGGCGCGGTAGCTGCGATAGCGGTTGGCGCACCATTCGACATGGCTGCCGCCGTAGCGGGCAGGAGGCTGGGCAACCGCACCGCCGATGATCGCACCGGCCGCAAAGGCGCCAAGCGGGAACCAAACCCCATTATATTCGCGGTAACCCGGGCGGTAGTAATTATAACCCCGGTGGCCGTTGTAGTAGGAATAGTTCCCCCGGCGATAATAGCCATTTCTGTTGTTATAGACGCGCCGGTTGGTGTAGCGCGGCCGGTACTGACCATCGCCGCGGCGGGTGTATTGGACGGGCTCGACATTGGCCCGTTCTGCCGCGACTGGGACGGGAACCTGGGTGAAAGCCTGCGAAGGCGTAAATGACGTGGCCAGCAACACAGCGGACAGCGCCAGCGATGCCACCCTTAATTTGAAAACACCCATTGGGGCTCCTCCATCAATTGCTATCGGACGATATTGTCGTGCCGATGGAACGATTTGCGGCGGTCTTTGTTCCACGGCACACTGCAACTAACCACGTTCACGGAACACGCGCCAGACGTGTTATACCAAGGATCGATGAAGAGGCTTGGGCATTAATCCTCCATTAACCATCTTTCCGCACCCTCTGCTGATGGAAAAGCGCCGGACCGCACGCTTGGGTAAGTTTTTCCGCCTCGCCGCTTGCTTCGGCGTCGCGCTGCTTTCCGGTGGCGGCCTGATCCCGGACACATCGGCACGCGATCTGATGCCATGGAAATCACCGGACCACGCGCTTGTCATCGATGCCTACGAACTCAACATCATCGACTGGGACGCGATGCTGAAGGACAAGCGCATTGCCGGGTTCATCTCCAAGGCGTCCGACGGACTGCCGGAGAGCTTTGACTGCACCGGCGATCACGCCGGCGACACGGTGGCGCACTGCAAGACGATGTGGCGCAAATATGCCGTCAGCCGCGAACTCTACCAGACGCGGCGCCTGATCGCCCGGGCGAGTGGCCTGCTCTGGGGAGCCTACCATCTCGCCCGCCCTGGCAACCCGGTGGACCAGGCCAATCACTTCCTCGATTATGCTCAGCCGCGCGATGACGAACTGATGGTTTTCGATCTCGAGGGAATCGACCCTGAGAAATACATGTCGCTGGAAGACGCAGCGATATTCGTCGGCCATATCAAGACCCGCACGGGCCGCTATCCGATGCTCTATACCAACCACGTCACCGCCAAGTATATTGCTGCCAACCGCGACCGCTTCCCGATCCTCTCCCGCCTGCCGCTCTGGTATGCCCGCTACAAGCCCGGCATCCGCAATGTCTTCCCGATGGGCAACTGGGATGCTTACGCACTCTGGCAATTCTCCGCCGCGACCAACTGCGGCAAGCGGCGCTGCCCTTACCGCGTCGCCGGCACGCTCACCGATATCGATGTCAACGTCGCTCCGATGGATGCAAAGGCACTCAAGACCGTCTGGGCCAAGGGCGAACTGTTGCCGGAAAAACCGTTCGACAAGCCTCTGCTGATCGCCTCTGGAAAAGCGGGATCCTTCCCCGGCGCAGGCATAGGCGTTGATATGACCATGACGGGATCGATTGCCGAAATATCGATTCCGCTGGGCCTTCGCTAGACATCGCCAAATGCGGTGTAAGCGTGAATTTACGCTGCGGGCCAAAACGCCGTGTCCGGGGTGACGCTGTCCACCCTTTTTAACGAACCGTCACTGAACAGCGCGCCGCTCCAAGTCTCGCTGCGCCGCTGAGCTGTTCGGCGGGACTTTCCTCTTCACGTTTGCAGGCGTTTTCAACCGAAACAGCCAAGCCACAAACGTTCAGCCTCCTGTCAGCAGACGGGCGCAAGAGAAAGGGATTGTCACCATCCCTGCCTTGATTGCCGGAGCCTGCCTTGAATTTTCGCTTAATCAACCGGCCCGCCATGGGCAGCATCCCGCTCAGCTTATCGGTCGCCCTCTTCATTCTCTTTTTCCAGAACCTGACATTCCGGAACGAAGCGCTCTATGTGTTCGGCGGCTTCCACCTGGGCTTTTACACGTTTGTCGCGGCGATCACCCTGCTCGTCTTTGCTGGCGTAGTGCTGTTCTCGGTCAAATACCTGATCAAGCCGTTTCTGGTCTTCCTTCTCATCGCCGGGGCAATGTCTTCCTACTACACGGATTTCTTCGGTGTGGTGATCGACAAGGAGATGATCCGCAACGCCGTGTCGACGACGCCGCAGGAAGCCGGTCCTCTCATCACCGGCGCGTTTCTCCTGCACATTCTCCTCTACGGCATCCTGCCATCGGTACTGGTCTGCCTGATCCGGATCAAACATCGTCCCTTCATCGGCAAGTTCTTCGTAAACGTCGCGGTTATTTCGCTCTGCCTGTCGCTGTGTATCGGGCTGATCATCTCGAACTATTCGGGGATATCCTCGAACATCCGCCAGCATCGCGACATGATGACCAAGCTGACGCCGTTTGCGGCCATCGCCTCGGCAATCGGTCTGGGGGTTAGCACCTATCGCGAGATCGGCATCGTCCGTGCTCCATTAGGCACAGACGCCATACTCGGCCCCATGTATGCGCAGACAAAAAAACCTGTCGTCACCATCATCGTCGCCGGGGAAACCGCCCGTGCCATGAACTTTTCCCTGAATGGTTATGACAAGGAAACCAATCCGGAGCTGAAAACACTCGGTGTAACGAACTTCACCAAAACGGCCAGTTGCGGAACAGCGACGGCCGTTTCATTGCCCTGCATGTTTTCCGTTTACGGCAGAAAAGACTATTCCGACCGCAAGGCGCGGTCCACGGATACGCTGATGGACGTTTTGCGCCGCGCCGGCGTTGACGGCTATTGGTGGGACAACAATACCGGCAGCAAGGGCATCGCCGACCTCATCAGCTTTGCCAGCCTGACCAAGCAGAAGGATAGTCCGCTCTGCAAGGACGGCGAATGCCTCGACGACATTTTCCTCGGCAAGCTCGATGAAAAGCTTGGCGGCATCACCAAGAATACCGTCATCGTGCTGCACCAGCTCGGCAGTCACGGCCCGGCCTACTACCTGCGTTATCCGGAGGAATTCCGGCGCTTCCAGCCCGATTGCCGCACCCCGCAGCTCTCCGATTGCTCGCGCGAAGAGATCGTCAACGCCTATGACAACTCGATCCTCTATACCGACCATAACCTCGCCGAAGTGATCAAGCTTCTGAAGAAGCATCAGGATACTGTCGATGGGGCGATGATCTACATGTCGGATCATGGCGAGTCGCTCGGCGAGAACGGCTTGTTCCTGCATGGCGCGCCCTACATGTTTGCCCCCACGGAGCAGACGCATGTGCCCTTCATCGCCTGGTTCTCCGACCAATATGCCCAGCTGACGGGCCTGGACCGGAGCTGCCTCCAGACCTATGCCGACGCGCCGACCTCGCACGACAATTTGTTTCACACCATGCTAGGGATGATGAACGTCATCACGAAGGTCTACAATCCAGCGCTTGACGTGTTTGCCGCCTGCCGCTCGACGGCGGAGGAAAATCCGGTCGTGCCGGAATCCTAAAACGGAGATTCGGGCAGTCCGGAGGGTTACGTGCTCCCCACGTCGATACGTGATCCTCCGGATCGGGGTATCTGGGGAATATGCATCGGATGGGAGCGCTTGATATCTATGGTCGGCGGCATGGACAGTTCCGCCTCCAGGAGTGCCATCTCGATGAGGAACACGAGCATCTTCTGGTCGCTGCGTTCGGCGCTCATCTTCGAGGCCTGGAGAAGCTCATAGGTCAGATCTTTGGTTCGCATATGTCACGCCCCGTATCGATTGCCCTACGAAACTAGGCCTCGCAACTTACGCGAAGCTTGCTGCTCTTGAACATCCTATGATGGTGGGTGCATTTTGAAGAGCTGACGTTGATGCAGCAGCCGGCGGCAAGGCCGGGCGGAAGTGCCAAGGTACATCACACGATTATATTTTTGAGCCCGGTTGCCCCTCACCCTCTCCCCGCAGGCGGGGAGAGGGGATGACGGAGTTGGCCGCTTGGTCCTTCTGCCCGTTTACGGGGAGAAGGTGCGCGACAGGGCGGATGAGGGGCGAGCGCCGGATACATCGGGCAACGACAGACCGTCACGCCTCGATCTGTACGTCGCCGATCGGCCGCGAACAGCAGGCCAAAATGTAGCCTTCGTCGATTTCGTCGTCGAGGATGCCGCCGCTGTGGTTCATCTCTACCTCTCCGGAAATCTTCATCACCCGGCAGGTGCCGCACAGTCCGCCCTCGCAGGCAGCGCCGATGCGCACACCGGCTGCGCGCGCCGTCTGCAGGATGGTCTGGCCGGGCTGACACTTGGCGTCCTTGCCGGCCATGGTGAAAGTGATGGTGGAAACTGCGGTTGCATCCGCTTCCCCCACACCGGCGCGAATGGCAAGCTCCGCCGGGTCCGGCGCATTGGCTGGCTGAAAGCTCTCCTCGTGGTAGCGGTTCATGTCGAAGCCGACGCTTTCCAGCATGGACTTGACACCGCGCATGAACGGCTCGGGGCCGCAGCAGAAGACGGTGCGTTCGCGGAAGTCCGGTGCCAGCAGCGCCAGCTTCGATGTCTCGATGCGACCGCGCAGCCCGTGCCAGCTGTGGCGCGGCGCATGCGTCTCGACGATGAAGCCGAGATTGAGATTGGGCATGTTTCGGGAGATGTTCTCCAGCTCGTCACGGAACAAGAGATCATCCGGCTGGCGGGCGCAGGACAGGAAAGAGGCGTCCGTCTGCGGGGCGCAATCGGCCATCCAGCGGGTCATTGACATCATCGGCGTGATGCCGGAACCGGCGGAGATGAACAGGTATTTTTCACCCGGATGCCGCACGAAGGAGAAGTCGCCGAGCGGGCCGAATGCTTTCAGCTTCATGCCGGGCTTCAGGTTGTCGAACATCCAGCGCGTGCCGATGCTCGATGCCTGCGCCTTGACGGTGACGGCCACGGAAAACGGCCGCGACGGCGTCGAGGACAGCGTGTAGGTGCGCATCACCGGATCATCCGGCGCCACCGGCAGTTCTAGCGTGACGAACTGGCCGGGCAGATAGCGAAACCAGCTGTCCTTGTCGGCCTTGAAGCCGAATGTCATTACATCCGGCCCTTCGGCGGTGACGGAAATGCATTCCAGGAGCTGCTGGCGGTCATTGAACGGCTGCAGTTCGTCGAAGTGCCGGAAGGATGAAGCAATCGTCATGTCAGGCAACCCGAACCAGAGGGGTGGAGATGGAACTGCCCTGCAGGCGATCAGCCAGGAAGTTGGTGTACCATTCGACGAACTGCATGACCCCACCTTCGTGTTCCGGCGAATAGGGACCGGGCTGATAGGCGGGAGAGCGGATGCCGAAGGCGTTTTCCTCGACGATCTGGCGGTCCTGGTCGTTGGTTTCGGTCCAGACATGCGTCAGTTCTTCGAGATTGTAGTCCACACCCTCGACGGCATCCTTGTGCACCAGCCATTTGGTGGTCACCTGGGTGAGTTCGGGACCAAGCGGCAGGACGCGGAAGGTGATGGCGTGGTCGGCCAGCACATGGTTCCAGGTGCTCGGATAGTGGAACAAGAGCAGCGTGCCAATATGGGACTGACTGACATCGTCGGAAAGCTGGCGCTTGACGGCGCGTTTGCCGGACATGGTGTAGCTTTCAGCCCCCTCGATCAGCGGCATGCGGGCGACGCGGAACTGGCCTTTGTGATCCATCTTGAATTCGCTCGGCAGGCCGGACGATTCGCAATGTGCCCAATGAGCGGCGATAATCGGATCATCCTTGGCGCCCTGCACGCCGGTGGCCGTCGGGGCTTCCGGATAGGTGCGGCAAAGTTCGGGGTGGTTTGCCGCGCAGTGGTAGCACTCGCGGTTGTTTTCCCAGACGAGCTTCCAGTTGCCCTTCTCGATGATGGTGCTCTCGAAAGCGACCTTGGTGTCCTTGAGATTGTGCGGTGTGACATAGGACGAGACCATGTCGCGCATGGGCTTGAAATCCATGGCCTCTTCAGCAAGGCAGATGAAGATGTAGCCGCCGATGGTTTCGCAATGGATCGGTTTCAGACCATGCTGGTTCTTGTCGAAATCCTCGCCCATCTGGCGGGCAAAAAGCAGCTTGCCGTCCAGCTCGTAAGTCCACTGGTGATAGGGACAGACAAGCTTGGCCGACGAGCCCTTGGCACCGGCGCAGACGCGCGAGCCGCGATGGCGGCAGGAATTGTGCAGCGCCCGGACGGTGCCTGAGCGGTCGCGGACGATGACGACCGGATACTCGCCGACCTGCACGGTGAAATAATTGCCGGATTTCGGGATTTCGCAGTCATGGCCGATGAACAGCCAGTCCTTGTACCAGATCTCCTCCATATCGAGCCTGTAGAGATCGGGATCGGTGTAGAAGGCCTGTTCGAGACTGTGGGTGTCGCGCCGGTTCTTCAATGTGCGGAGGACTTCACTGCGGAGATCCATGGTCATTTCCTTGTGCTCGCCAACTTTTTTGAAAGTTGCAGCAGACAGGAAAGGAACCGCCGGCGCGCCGGGAGAGCGCGTGGTTACAGTGGTTCTCCTTCCGGCTGCCCGCCGCAACCCAGATATCAATTTCATCACAAGGCTGGTTTCCGGGCTCTGGAGCTGTCCTTGCGGACGATCCCGGCGCCTTCCCGGATTTCTCCAGTGGCCTTTTGCCGAGGTTTCACTCCACCACCGTTGCGGGGGCAGCGCCGGATTTCGACCGGCTTCCCAATTCTCCGCCCTTCCCTATAAAGGCGGCACCTTGAGTGTCTTCATCTAATCCTCACGCTCGAAAAAACAGCCGCCAATTAACGACATCCGATTCCAGAATGACGACACGGAACATATTGCTTGGAGCCATGGTCAATCTGGCTATTTTATAAGCATAAACAATATGATCTGCTGAATTTGAAGCAAAAGTCCGGTTTTCCGCACAACGCTTCGGCAATCGGCCAAGACGCAGCCTCTTTGCGACATCCCGCGAGACAGATACGGCCGCTGCCCTTGCCAAACGACCGAGGGAAAAGGTTGGCGCCTGGCAAGACTGCATTAACCATAACGCGATAGCTTCGTTTCACAAGCGATTACGCGCCGGTGTGCTTTACCCGCACTCCGCCACAGTCTGGTACAGGCCGATGTCAAACCTGAGATATTTCGATGCCGCCGCGATCAAGCAGCCAGTTCAATCACCGAAGGCTGCGATCTATACGGAATTCCTGCGCACGGGCCGGATCAACCGCCACCAGCAGGAATGGAGTCCGACCGAAAAGCGCTACCTGACGTACCAGGAAGTGGCCACCCGCACCGGCAGGAAACTCGAGGCCGCCGGCACGGTCACCCATGACCGGATCAACGGCTTCCATCGCTCGATCCGCTTCCCGAAGATGCTTTTTCACCGCACACTCGCGGGTAGCCCGCATCTCGGCTATTGTCATGTGACGGCCGCGCGGACGAAATTTGCCAAGTTCGAGGATGTCCGCTGGTCGTTCTACATTGCCAATTTCTTCTCCGATATCGGCGACGACCAGCATTTTTTTGAGAAGATCAAGCTCGGTTACGCACGGATGTATTTCGCTGTCGCAACCGAGATGGACGCCGAAGCAGGCAAGTTGACGGTCAACCGTGCGGTGCATGACAACGGGCTGTTGTTTCGCACCCGCGATCCGAAGGAAGCGCTGAAGAACGTGCTTCTGCTCGGCGCCCGCAACGAACAGCTCCGCAAGATCATCAGCAGCCTCTGATCACTGCTTGTAGATCAGCCAGTCGCGTCCGGGCGGTTGCTCGTTTTCGGCTCCATGAACGATCGTCTGGTCTCCGCCCTTGCCCTGCGCCCTGGCGAGCGCTTTTTCGGCCGTATTGACGAGATCGAAGGCGTTGCCGGCGTCGTCCGACATACAAATGCCCACCGACAGCGTCACACAGCCGAGGTCGCGTCCGGTCTTTGGATGTTTGAAATGCGTGCCGCGCAAGGCCGAGCGCAAAAGTGCCACAAGCCGCACCACTTCCCGCTCCCCGCCTGCGTTGACCAGAAAACCGAAGCGGGTGCCGTCAAAACGGGCGACCAGTTCGCTTGAGGGAAAAGCCTGCTGGATAATGCCGCCGATATGCCGGGCCAGCGGTTCAGCCAATGCGGCCGCCTGTTCTGCCGACAGGCGCCGGCTGGTATCCGGTTCGGCAATGGCGATGCCACAGGCAAGCGGCAGATCGGGATCGGCATAGACCTTGGCGAGCGCCTTGTTGAAGGCACGGCGATTGGCAAGCCCCGTCACCGTATCCGAAAACTTCCGTGCTTCGAAGTCGGCAAGATCTTTCTGGACACCGGCGATGACGGTGGACTGCGCGGTGACGCTCTGCTCCAGTTCGGCATTGTGCGACACCTGCCGTTCGGTGGCCCGCTTCAGCGCCTGGATGGAAGTGGCAAGCGCGGCCTGACTCGCGTCGTCGGAAACCACCAGCGCTTTTGTCGCCTCGCTGATCAGCCGCCCGTAATCATCGAGTTGGTCTTTTTCGCGCGACAAGAGGTTCATGAAATTGCTCATCTCGTCGCGCACGATCGTCGTCGATCGCGCCAGCACGCTTGCCTCATGGTGATGCGGCAGATATTTGCGGCCAAGTTCGTCGAGCGCCGATTGCGACTTGTATTTGCCAAGCGCGATGAACTCGCGAACCAAGTCCGGATTGGCGCCGCCATAGGCTTCGTAGACGAGTTCGTAATTCCTCGGAATGGCGTCGATGCCCATCTGGTGCATGGCGGTGGCGATGCGCAGGGCAAGGTCGTTCGGCATGGATTTCTTGTTGGCCATAAGGGCTCCGGCTATGTGCAGGATCGGACAGCTAGCATAGGCAACTTTCCCCGCCGCTAACTGGAACTGTCGCATTTTAAGAAACCTTAACGCCGGATGTAGCGAACAGGCACAATTGACGGCGGCCCTCGAATGCGCTTGGCAACGCCCGGCCTGGCCCTGTAAAGGAAACCCGGAGCGCCTGCCTGCCTTTTCAAGAGGGGCGCATTGACGTTTGGAAGCTTGATGGCGCTGATCATAGACACACGGACCGAACCGGACCGCGCCTTGGCGATTGCCTGCGAGACGTTGGGCGAAGGCCTGCCGGTGGCGATCCCGACCGAGACGGTCTATGGGCTGGCGGCCGACGCCACCAACCCCGATGCGATCAGCCGCATCTATGAAATGAAGGGCCGTCCGCGCTTCAATCCGCTGATTTGCCATGTCGCCGATTTTGCCATGGCCGAGGCGCATGTCACCTTCGATCCCCTGTCGCGAAAGCTGGCCGAAGCCTTCTGGCCGGGTCCGTTGACGCTGATCCTGCCGATCAAGCCGGAAAGCAGCGTGCATCCGCTCGCATCCGCCGGTCTCGACACACTGGGCATCCGCATGCCGGAAGGGTTTTCGCGGCAGGTCATCAAGCGCTTTGGCAGACCCTTGGCAGCCCCCAGCGCCAACACCTCCGGCAAGATCAGCCCGACCAGCGCTGCCCATGTCAAAGCGGATCTAGGCGACAAGCTGAAACTGATCCTCGACGCCGGCGCTGCCGAAATCGGACTGGAATCGACCATCATCAAGGTCGAGGGCAATGAAATCCGGCTGTTACGGCCCGGCGGCCTCGATGTCGCCGATATCGAGGCGCTGACCGGCAAGAGGGTCGCAAGGCCGGAAACGGCGGGAGCTGTTATCGAAGCCCCGGGCATGCTGGCGTCGCATTATGCGCCGGGTGCTGCGGTGCGGCTGAATGCAACGGATGTCAAAGCCGGTGAAGCGCTGATCCGCTTCGGCGGCAAGCGTTTGCCAGGCGAGGAAACCGCCGCGATCATCCTCGACCTCAGCCCCTCCGCCAACTTGCGCGAGGCCGCCGCCAATCTGTTTGCATTTATGAAACAGGCCGATGCGTCTGGCGCCAAAACCATTGCCTTCGGCACGATACCCAACGAGGGTCTGGGCGAAGCAATCCTCGACCGGATCGAACGGGCTGCTGCCCCACGGGAATGACCCTATGACCAATGCCCTGCCCTCCGCCGATCTGATCGCCCGCTTCGCCGCCATAGTCGGCGCCGTAAACGCGCTGACCGATCAGGCCGACATTGCGCCTTATCTCGTCGAATCCCGCGGCCTCTACAAGGGCAATGCGCCATTGGTGCTCAAGCCCGGCAGCGTTCAGGAAATCTCGCAGATCCTCAAGCTTGCCAGCGAAACCGGTGTCGCGATCGTACCTCAAGGCGGCAATACCGGCCATGTGGCAGGGCAAATACCGCGCACGGGGGCCGCCGATATCGTCCTGTCGCTGCAGCGGTTGAACCGTATCCGCGACATCGATCCGGTCGGTAACGTCATCGTCGCCGATGCCGGCTGCATTCTCGCCGATATCCAGAAGGCGGCGGAAGCGCATGACCGGCTGTTTCCGCTGTCACTCGGCTCGGAAGGTTCCTGCCGGATCGGCGGCAATCTCTCCACCAATGCCGGCGGAACAGCTGTGCTTGCCTATGGCAATATGCGGCAACTCTGCCTCGGCCTCGAAGTCGTTTTGCCGACCGGTGAAATCTGGGACGGGCTGCGGCGATTGAAGAAGGACAATACCGGCTACGACCTGCGCGACCTGTTCATTGGCGCCGAAGGCACACTCGGCATCATCACCGGCGCGGTGCTGAAACTGTTTCCGCAGCCGCGTGGCCATCAGGTCGCCTTTGCTGGTTTGAACAGCGTAGAAGATGCGCTCACCCTGTTCGACAAGGCCTCAAGCCTCTGCGGTCCGGCGCTGACCGGTTTCGAACTGATGCCGCGCCTCGGTGTCGAGTTCACGGCAAAACACATTCCCGGCGTGCGCGATCCAATGGAGACGGTTTACGCCTGGTATGCGCTGATCGACATCTCCACTTCGGATTCGGCCGAAAGTGCCGAAAGGATGATGCAGGCGCTGCTTGAAACGGAAATTTCCAGCGGTCTCATCGAGAATGCCGTTGTTGCCACCAGCGAAGCCCAGCGCAAGAGCCTCTGGCATATGCGCGAAAGCATGTCGCCGGCGCAGAAACCGGAGGGCGGGTCGATCAAGCATGACGTGTCCGTGCCCGTGTCCAGCATTCCGGCTTTCATGGCGGAGGCCGACGCGGCGGTGATGAAAGCCATTCCGGGCGCCCGTATCTGCTCGTTCGGGCACATGGGCGACGGCAACATTCACTACAACATTTCACAGCCGGTCGGTGCCGACAAGGATCAGTTCATCGGCCGCTGGCGCGAGATGAACGCGATCGTTCACGGCATCGTCCTGAAATATAACGGCTCGATTTCGGCGGAACACGGCATCGGCCAGTTGAAGCGCGAGGAACTGGCCGAAGTCCGATCGCCGATCGAGATCGATCTGATGCAACGCATCAAGCACGCATTCGACCCCGCCGGGATCATGAACCCCGGCAAGGTGCTGAAAGCCTGATAAACGACCGGAGGTCAGCGACCGCCAAGGCGCAGCTGCGAGAGAGTGAACAACGCATCGGCGCTGATACCGCCCCCGCCGCCGCCCGACAGGATCAGCTGGGCGCCGGAAACATCGACATTGTTCTCGACGTCATAAAGTGCCGTGAAACGGATCAGCAGTTTGTCCAGCTTCTCCGGATCGTGCAGATCCTCAATTTTCATCACGCGGTTGATATAGGCGTATTGAACATCAACATCGGCGCTGGCCATGGCTTCCGGGATACTGAACGCTGTCCGGATGACCTGCAGCAATGCGCTGTCTGCCAAAAGGTCATAGGCTGAACCGATGCCGGATGCCTGGCGCCGGAAATAGAGCGCAAGACGGACACCGGCATTGTCCTCACCCTTCTGCTCTTCCAGGCTCTGATTGAGATAGAGATCCTCGGTTTCCAGCAGGCCGCGCTTGGTCTGAATGCTGATCTCCGGACGCGCGAGATTACCGTCCTTGTCGAAATTGTAGGAGGAAACGAGCTCCTTGTAGATCGTGGTGTTCGGATTTGTGTTGATCGGGCTGCTTGGATCACTGAAATCGGATTCAAACATCTGGCGGAGATAGTCCGTCGTGACCTTTTCAGGATCAAGGCCTGAGGCAACGAGGACGAAATCGACGAGACGCCGGTTGGACAACAGGCTATCGAGCGTTTTGATCTTCTCGACTTCGCCGCTGTAATATTTCGATTCCGCGGTTGCCTTTTTCTTGTCTTCATCGGTACCGAAACGGCTTTTCTCGATGACATAGGACTTTGCAGTATTGAGGATTTCGGATTCAGCCTGGGCCAGCATCGGCACGCCGAGTGTCCCATCAGGCTTGAAATTGAAGGCCTTTGCCAACTCGACGTAGCGTTTATCCTTCAAGGTATAGACGTAGCTGTTCGGATCGGTGAGATCGCTGGTCAGCACCTTTTTCAGCTTGCGCGCTGTATCGCCTTCCCGTTCAAGACCAACGGCCGTCAGGGCCAGCGTCATGATCTTTTTATCGGATAGAAGATCGTCGACATCTGCAACGACGCCGATCAAGGTCTGATAGGATTTGATCAGAGCTGCATCGGCCGCTTCATCGGCATCGTCATAACGATCCATCCAATAGGCATCGGTGAGTTTCGTCTGCGCCGCGGTCTGTGCCTTCACGCCGGCGGCCAGCGTTCCGTCCGTCTGGAAATTGAAAGCGGCGGCAAGCTCCTTGTAGATTGCGCCGTATTCCTTGCCGCCCTGCGTATTGGCATAGCTATTCGGATTGCTGAGATCGCTGGTGAGGATGTTTTCCATCGTCGTGGTCAGCATGCTCGCCGGCAAGCCATAAGCAATGCGGATATAGGCGAACAACCGGCTGTTGCCGGTGATATCGCTGACCTTCGTGACGTTCTGGATCGCCGAATCGTAGAATGCCTTGTTGACCTGCGCGGCCGCTGGCGAAAGCCGCGGCTGCATGAAGACATAGGCTTCGTTGGCTAAAGCCTTCTGGATATCCGACATCGCCTTGTCACCCGGCGCCAGCGTCCCGTCATTTTGAAAATTGAAGGCTGCAGCGAGCGGCTTGTAGTCCGGCGCATTGGCGATCACGGCATTGTACTGCGCAATCAGCTTGCTGGGTGCACTCTTGGGATTGGCAAGGTCCTCCGGCGTCGAAATGCTTTTAACGGCCTCAATCTTGTCCCGCAGGCTTTGCTTGTAGCTCGCGTCCGCCGTGTTCACGTAGCTGTTCGGATCGAGAACGTCGCTGGTGACGACCCCTTTGAAATGCTCATAGGAGACATAGCGGGGATCGAAACCGAAGGCGGTGAGGACGTAATCCTTAAGCTTGCTGTTTCCCCACAGCTGATCGACATTGGTGACCGTGTCCATCACTGCGTTAAAATAACGCGAGTCCTCTTTAACGGCATCACCCCTGTTGGTGAGGCTCTGGGTATAGAGCCCGATCAGCGCGTCTTCCTGTGCATCGCTTTGGACCACCTCGGTGGACTGCGAGAAATTGAACGCCGTTGCGAAGTTGCGGTAGCGTTCATCAGTCAGCAAATTGGCGTAGCTGTTATCGTCGCTAAGATCACTCTCCATGACCTTACGCATGAAGGCCTTGGCATAAGTCATATCTTCCAAGCCGTGGGCCTTCATGGCATAGGAATAGAGCCGGTAGTCGTCCAGGAAGTCATCGATCGAGGTAACGTTGCCGATGTTTTCCTTATAATATTCAGTTTCGCGGGCAATCAGCGTTTGCTGTGCCGTGCGCTGAAGGCTCGTCTTCATATCCCGGGTGATGAGATTGTAGTCGATGAATGTGGAAACCATTGCCGCTCTGCCGATCGCCTGAAATTGCCCGATCCCTATGCGCCCATACGGACGCAATGCCGCGCAGTGCGGCCATGATCTCCGGTACCATCGCCGGTCATCCTTGTGCGTGGCTTTTCGCGCAACCGGAGATACGGCATCAAGGGGTCATAAAGAATACTGTCTATTTTTTTCAGATTTGAGAAACCCTGCTGGGTGAGCCTTTGCTAACCATCAGGAAATGCAAAGTTTTTTAACTGCGATTTTTAAGCGGTCTCAAAGGGGAGCCGCCTATCCTTGGGTCATAGAGGACGAAAAGTCCCGACGAGAAGACCGGTAACCGGCTCTCAAGGAAAACAAGGGCGATTGAAATGCTGAAGACACTTTCACAACCGGCTTGGGTTGAAACCACACTGCGACTGGATCCGAAACGCTTCCCCCAGCAGGCAAGCTACAGCTTGCACGGACAGGCAAGCAATGTCACCATCAGTCTGGATGAGCGCGGAGCAGTGTTGCGTAAGGTTCTGCCATCCAGCGGACTGCCGCTTTCGATCGCGCTGCCGGCTCGCGCTTTCAAGGGTGTCGCGGCTCGCGCCATCGACCATGGAGACGGAGAAGTGACCGTGACGCTCGAACTTCATCACGATGACCCGGAGCTGTGCATTCCGCTTCTGGTCGCCCATGACCTTGCCGACATCGCCGCCGACTGGCGCACCTGGTCTGAAGCCTACCGGATCCCGATGCTGATGGTCGAAGCCGATGGTGTTGCCCGGCCGCTCGAGGATCATCTCGGCGAAGTCCGCACCCGCGAAATCAAGCCGCGCCGCCGTCATTCGCTTTTCAATGATCGCCGTCCGCGCTTCCTGATGCGCCGTTCGACCGGCAGCCTCGGCGTCAATCTGAAGATCGACGGCCGCGAAATCATCGCCCGGAACTGATTTTCGACATAATCTGCAAGCGTTTCTCCAGTGCAAAAGACCGGCTGTCCCTGCGGCCGGTTTTTTGTTTTTTGTTTTCAGTGCATTAACAAGTCATTGGAAAACCTTGATAATGCCTTCTTGGCGCCACAGGCGGCCTGCACATTGCCGGCACGAGAAGGAGACAAACCATGCGCAAATTCATCCTCGCGGCCATTGCCGCCTTTTCCGCCCGCGTCAGCAAGACGAAGAAGAATCGCGATCAGGAACTGAGCTGGGCCTGACGCAAAATTGTGACGGCGGACCACTGCCCTCCGGCCATCCGGAGGGCTTTTTTATGCCCGCTGCTTCACACCAGCCGTACAAGAAGGGCCGCGCTAAGCCCAACAAAGAGGATCAGTCCAACAATGTTGTTGAACTTGAACAGGGTCAGGCATTGTCTGGCATCGTGGATATCCAGCACGAGGATCTGATAAAACAGCGTGACAGCCGCCACCAGCAGGCCAACATATGCGAGCAGGCCTGCACCGGCGATGGCAAACGCGGCGAACAGCAGGAAAACTGTGAGCCCGTAGAGGCCGAACAGCCACGGGCGCGGGCGCTCGCCGAACCGGCGTGCGGTCGAGCGTACACCGATCAGTTCATCGTCTTCCCTGTCCTGATAGGCATAGATCGTATCATAGCCGACGGTCCAGGCGATGGCTGCGAGATAAAGCACGATCGACGCCAGTCCGACCGCCCCGAACTCCGCCGACCAGCCCATGATCGCGCCCCAGGAAAAGGCTAGTCCAAGAAAGAACTGCGGCCAGTCGGTAAAGCGCTTGGCAAAGGGGTAGATGGCGACGAAGACCAGCGAGAAGACACCGAGAAAAATCGACAGGCCGTTTAATTGCAGGAGCACGATCAGGCCGGCCAGAGCCTGCAGCACCATGAAGATCTTGGCTTGCAACCGCGTGACACGGCCAGACGGCAGCGGCCGCGAGCGTGTGCGCTCCACTTCCATGTCGATGTCGTGGTCGACGATATCGTTATAGGTGCAGCCAGCGCCGCGCATGGCGACAGCGCCGATGAAGAACAGCAGGAGGTGAAAGGCGAATCGGCTCGCTGAAAACGTGCCGAGGGAAACCGCAGCATTGCCTGCCAGTGCCGCCGACCAGAAGCATGGCCACATCAGTAATTGCCAGCCGATCGGCCGGTCCCACCGGGCAAGCTGCGCGTAAGGCCATAGCGTCCTTGGCAGGACCCGGTAGACCCAGTTGTTGGAGGGCGCATCATGGACGCGCCCGGAATCGGCGGAATTGGTGCTCATTCGACCTGTTTGCTACCACGAGGAAGCGCGGTCAAGCGATCAGGTCCGGGCGGAACTCAATCCAGCGTGAAATCGAAGCGATAGGTGGCGGAAAGACCGACCAGAAACTGGTTGCGGCTGCCGCCCTCCTTGACGAGGCTTGAGTCCGCCGCCGGGCCCATCAGCCGCTTGTATTCGGCAAAGGCGGCCGTTTCGAGCTTTTCTGTGGCCTGCCATGTGATGGCAGCACCGGCGCCGACCGAACTCAGTCCGCCTGACGGCTTGTATTGCGAATAACCTGATTTTGCTGATTCAGAAGCGTTGACGCCATAATAGGCGTCGAAATAATCGCTTGTTGCGGCCGAAAGACGGGGGCCCGCGGATACGCGCACATTGTCGCTGACGTCGACAAAACCGTCGGCTGCAACATCAGCCACAAGACCGTGGTGGCTGCGGATACCCTGGCGCAGTTCGGCGCGGATACGCAGCCAGTCAGTCGGATAAACCTCAGCGAAACCGCCGAGTTCGCCGCCGAAGCGGACGGGATCGAGCCCCTTGAGATCAGACGAGGTATCGTCATCGCGTTCAAAGATCAGCTTGCCGACGACACCGGCGCGAAAGGCGCCCTTGTCGACAAAGGCAAAGGCCGGATTGTCGTTGCGCGAGGAAAACCGCACTGTGCTGCCGGCCCGGCCGAGCGAAATCAGCGGCGCTGCCTGGAACAGGCGATCGGACGAGCCATCATATTTCGGCCCGATAAAACCCGTGGCACCGACTTTCAGGTACCAGTCTCCGGACCAGAAATGCTGGCGCTCCTGCGCCTGGGCAGCGGAAGAGACGGCGAGAAAAAGACCAACGGATAGGGAAAGGGCAGATCGGCGGAACAATTCGGAACTCCGGATACAAAGCCCACGATGGTCAGACACAGGCAGTCACATGCCAGCATCTTGGAACGGGGCAAACTGAAACGGTTCGTTTCGGCGCGGTTATAGGCCTTAGCTCACTACCATCCCGTTAACCAGAAGCCTTCAGCCTTTCTTTTCCATATCTCCGGATCCGCATGAAAGAGTTCCTGTCTTTACAAGCATATGGCCAGACAGAAAATCGTGGATTGACACACAACCTGTCAAAAACGCGCCTCAGGCCAACCGAGACTTCAGATAGGTACTGGGCGAACTCCCCAGCATCCGCCGGAACATCGTGGTAAAGGCGGCGATGTTTTCATACCCGGCATCGAGCGCGACATTGGTCACCGGTTCGCCTTCGGCCAGACGCGGCAGCGAGGCGAAAATGCAGGCCTGCTGGCGCCAGGTAACGAAACTGACGCCGGTTTCTGCACGAAACAGGCGGGTAAAGGAGCGGCGGCTCATCCCGAGACCACTTGCCCATTCGTCAATACCGGCATTGGCGTCGGGCGACTTCAGAAAATGCCTGCACAGGCGGCCAAGCCGCGCGTCACTGGGAAACGGCAGGCCGAGCGGCCGCTCCGGCAGTTGGCCGATTTCATCCAGCAAAAGCTCGATGATCAGCCGTTTGCGGCGCGGGGTCAGCGGTTTCTCCTCCGACAGGACCAGCTCCTCCATCAGGCTGGCGGCGAGCGGCGTCACCTCCAGCACGCGCGGTTGATCGGCCGAAATCACCGATGTTTCGGCGTAGATGGAGTGCATTTCGACATCGCTGATCATCTCGCTGAAATGCTCAAGGCCGGCAGGAATAAGCAAGCCGTGACCGGGCGGGATCATCCATCGTCCGCCTGCGGTATTGACCAGAACAACACCCCGTCGGGCACACCAAAGCTGTGTCTTGGTATGGCTGTGCGGCAGCCCGCGGGAGCCGGCCTGGTAGCGCCGCCCCAGCGCCGTGATGGGATCATCGTTCAGATCAATCCACCGCAGGTTCTCAAGATGGGTATCGTCGCCTGCAGGATCGCCCGATTTCATGTCGTATTGTTGCATTTGGCCCACTCACGAAAGAATGCGACCAGACCACAAAAGCAGGCCAACATCAAGCGATGTAGAGACAGCGCATATTCGTATTTACAATATCCGTCCGGCGAGGAAGACAGCATGGCGAGCATCACATCACCCACGGGCGTCAGCCCGGAAAAGACTGCGGTCTCCGTTATCGTGGCCGTCAGCTTTTGCCACATGCTGAACGACATCATGCAGTCGCTGCTGACCTCGCTCTATCCGCTGCTGAAGGAGAACTATGCGCTCGATTTCGTGCAGATCGGCCTTCTGACCTTTGCATTCCAGGTGACTGCGTCGTTGCTGCAGCCCGCCGTCGGCGTCGTGACCGACCGCTGGCCGATGCCGTTTTCGCTGCCGGCTGCGATGCTGTCGACCTGCGCGGGCCTGATCACCCTTGCCAATGCCCACCATTTCTATGTGCTGGTCATCGGCGCATGCCTGATCGGCATCGGCTCGGCGATCTTCCACCCGGAAGCATCGCGCGTCGCGCGACTTGCCTCGGGCGGGCGCCATGGCCTTGCCCAGTCGCTGTTCCAGGTCGGCGGCAATACCGGCACGGCGATCGGGCCGTTGCTGGCTGCCTTCATCGTTATTCCGCAGGGACAGGGCAGCCTCAGCTGGTTCTCGGTCATCGCGTTGACCGGCTTCATGGTTCTGTCCTGGGTGAGCGTCTGGTACACCCGTCACCGCCGCAGTTCGGCCGGCCGCAAACCGGTCAGCCGCACCTTGCCGCTGCCGCGCAATCAGGTCATCTGGACGCTGATCGTTCTCGTCATCCTGACGGCGACGAAGAACGCCTATCTCTCCAGCCTGTCCAGCTACTTCACCTTCTTCACCATCGAGAAGTTCGGCGTCGGCGTCCAGGAAGCGCAGATGCTGTTGTTCCTGTTCCTCGGCGCATCGGCTGCAGGCGTCATCTTCGGCGGGCCGATCGGTGACCGTTTTGGTGCACGCTTCGTCATCTGGTTCTCGATCCTCGGCGTCATCCCCTTCGCGCTGCTCCTGCCCTATGCCAACCTGTTCTGGACGGCGGCACTGGTGATCATCATCGGCTTCATCTTCTCCTCGGCGTTCTCGGCCATCGTGGTCTTTGCTCAGGAACTGGTGCCTGGCCGCGTCGGCCTGATCGCCGGCATGTTCTTCGGCTTTGCCTTCGGTTTCGGCGGCATCGGCGCTGCGGTTCTCGGCATCTTTGCCGATCGCAACGGCATCGAGTTCGTCTATACGCTCTGCTCCTACATGCCGCTGCTCGGACTCCTGACGATCTTCCTGCCGAAGCTTCCCAGCCACCGGTAAGATCAGAACGGTTTGAGCACGACCAAAAGCACGGTCCCGAACATGGCCGCGAGCGTGAAAAGCCCGGAATACTTCAAGTAACCGGGCGGCTCGCGGGCCGGATCTACCTGTAACCGCCGCAGGCTCGCCGACAGGTTTCCATGCAGCGCCGACACGGCCATGACGAGAGCCAGCTTGGCATGCAGCCAGGGCTGACTGAACCAGTCGCCCTCCACCGCAATGACGATCCCGAACACCCAGGCAAGCCCCATCGCCGGCGAGGTTACGCGGCTGTCCCAGCGCTTGAGCGCTGCGATGACCTCTCTTTCACGCTCGATGCGCGGCCGTTTGGCGGAACACAGCCACAGCATCGCAGCCGACGAAAGCACCATGCCACCCATCCAGGTGATGACGGCGGCAATATGCAGGGATTTGAAAAGCAGATAACTCACGGACGTTCCTCCTGAACACGTCCATGATTGACATCAAATTCCTCGCATTTCGAGATGCAGCGGGCCGCCGTGATGTCGCAGCAAAGCTGCGATGCCGGCATTGCGCGATGTGCCGCGATATTTCAACCCAACTGCAACCCAGCGCATCCCATTGTAAGTATTCATCAAGCATTGCGCGCTAAGGTTCATGCCGGGGACTATCGGGGTCATTTCAATGCGCAAAACGTCTGTTGCCGTTTCTGCTGCGCTTGCTGCGTCATTCGTTGCCGCGCCCGCGCATGCGGAAACGCTCAACCTGTTGATCTGGGAATCCTATATCGACCAGAAGATCATCGATCGCTGGACCGAGAAGACCGGCGTTGGCGTGCACCGGGTCTATTACGACAGCGGCGATGCACGCGACGAAGTGCTTTCGGACCCTGGCAGCAATATCGACATTGCCGTCATCGGCGAAAATGGAGCGGACCTGTTTGGCAAGCGCGGCGTGCTGGAGCCGCTGTCGGACAAGAATGTCACCTCGATGAAAGACTATAAGCCCGAGTGGACGTCCCGTTGCGCCGGCTATGGAATGCCTTATCTCTGGGGTACGATGGGCATCGTCTACCGGTCCGACATGGTGAAGACCACGCCGACGTCCTGGCACGACCTGATGTCGCCGGATCCAGCGCTGACAAAACATATCGCCATGTACGACGATCACAACGAGGCCTTTGTCGCGCCGCTGGCCATGCTGGGCAAATCGATCAACGCCAATGACAACGAGACGCTGAAAGCCGCCTTCGAGGTCATGAAGAAGCAGGCCCCCTTCGTTCTCACCTACGATTATGTGATCACCTCGATCCAGAACCCCGAACACGGCAAGAACATCTATATGGCGCTGGCCTATAGCGGCGACCAGCACGTGCTCAACGACAAGGCCGGCACGCCCGGTGTCTGGCGCTACGCGGTACCGAAGGAAGGCACCCTCTCCTGGCTCGACTGCATGGCGGTCACCGCCGCCTCGCCGCGCAAGGCGCTCGCGCTGCAATTGGTTGACTTCATCGGCTCGCCGCAAAGTGCGGCTGATAACGCCGAGGCCTTGACCATGCCCACCGCCAGCGAAACGGCGCTCGAACTGATCCCTGCGGAAATGCGGTCCAACCAGGAAATATATCCGCCCGCCGACATCCTGGCCAAGAGCCAGTACCAGAAGGAATTGTCGATCCAATCGATCCAGACGCGCCGGCGCATCATCAGCTCGATGGCAAACTTCCAGTGACACTTGGCAAACGCGCGTTCTTCCTGATCTTTCCGGTCGTCCTGGCAGGCTACCTGCTGGCCGCCCTCTCGGTCTATGTCATACAGGGCCACTCCGTTCTGGCTCTGGAGCGGGCACGGCTTTCGCAACAGCTCGACCATATGGCCGCGTTGTTTCGCAACGAGGTCAGCCAGAGTAGAAGCTTTCTCTACTCGATCCTGGAAGGCAACGCTGTTCGACTGTTCGTGTCGGAACCGGATGAGGCCTACCGCAACAACGCGCTTGGCCTGCGGCTGCAGCAGAGTGTGCGCTCGCTGTCTGATGACCCGAAGAAATTCATCTCCTTCGCCATTCTCAATCCCGATCTGACACCGGGTTACTATTTTGAAAACAGCGATGATCCGTTCGCCGAGATCGGTGCACCGCAATTTGCGCTGGCAAGCCGGCTTGCCGGTGGCAGCCAGTTGCGGGACTGGAGCTTTCTGCACGACGACGACGCACGTCAGCTGATCGTCTACTCGGAATTCATCGACCCCGTCACCTTCAGCCGCCCGCTGCCGAGCGCAAAAGCCGATGCGCTTCTGGTGCAGGTTGCGATCGAGCCGACGCAATTCCTGAGCATGCAGCGCACCCTGCAGCACGAATATGAAACCGAGATCACTTTCGAGACCGCGCCGCAGCCGCAGCCGCCCAGCAATCTTTCCGCATCCGTTCGAATGGCACCCTCGTTGTTTGTAACCCTGACGGTGCCGCCGTCCCACGGGTCCGGCAATATGGGGCAGTTGAAATTACTCCTGATTTTTGGTGCGATGGTGATGAGCTTTGTCTCCGTCGGCCTGATGATTGCGCTGATCCGTCGGTTCATCACCAACCCGATTTCGGCTCTCGACCGCCAAGTGACGGCGGTGATGAGCGGTGAGAACGAAGACATCAAGCAAACCGGTGCCGAAGGAGAAATCGGCCGGCTGACCGGCAATATCAAGCAATTGCACGATCAATCGCAGCGCGCGTTGAAGCTGGTGCAGCAGACGTCCTGGACCGATACGCTGACCGGCATCAGCAACCGAGCCCATTTCAACATGCTCGCCGCCGATATTATCGACAGGGTCACGGCACAGGGTGGCCATTGCAGTCTTCTGTTCATCGACATCGACCACTTCAAGTTCGTCAACGACAAATATGGCCACGAGGTCGGCGACGACCTGTTGAAGACGCTGGCGCTGCGGATCGAGGCTGCAATCGGCGTCATCGTTGCGCGACGGCAGATGGAGCCGGTTGTCTTTGCCCGGCTGTCCGGTGACGAGTTTGCGGTTCTGGTGCAATCTACGCCGCGTGACGGCACGATCAGGGAAATGTGCGCCGCGATCCTTGCGCTGTTTTCCAACGGTTTCGAAGTGCGCGGCAAATATTATCCGGTCACGGCCAGCATTGGCGTCGCCATCTGCCCCACGGATGCCACCAACCTTGCCGAACTGATTTCCAATGCCGATGCGGCGATGTACCAGGCAAAGACCAACGGCAAGAGCCGTTCCTCGCGCTTTTCGCGGGCGCTGCAGGACAAGCGCGACCGCATCCGCCATATCCAGGAGGAACTGCGGCTGGTCGATCCCGACGAGCAATTTCACCTCGTCTACATGCCGATCGTCGATACCGGTGGCAAGGTGATCGGTTGCGAGGCCCTGTTGCGCTGGTTGTCGCCAACGCTTGGCAATGTCACACCGGACGAATTCGTACCGATCGCCGAAAGCACCGGCCTGTTTACCAAAATCGACTGGTGGGTGATCAACCGGGCGATGTCGGAACACCATCGGCTGAAGCAGCTGTTCGGGCCGGAAACCCTACTTGCGATCAACATCTCGTCGGCGGAACTGCACTCCAAATCGATCAGCGATTATTTCTCCGACTGCGCGGCACGTCACGGGCTCGATCCACGCACCATCGAGATCGAACTGACGGAAACCTATGCCGTCAAGCTTGGCGACCAGCTGCGCCGCAACATCGAGACCCTGCGTGAACGCGGTTTCCGTATCTCCATCGACGATTTCGGCGCCGGCTATACCTCCGTGCAGCAGATCATCGAATATACAGCCGACACCATCAAGCTCGACCGGGCCATGGTGCAAAACCTCGCCAACGAGGCATCGCTGCCGGCCTTGAAGGCGATGATCGCGCTTTGCCATGCGCAAAACATGTCGGTGGTCGGCGAAGGCGTCGATACCCACGAGAAACTTGCGATGCTGAATGCGGCCGGCTGCGACCATTTTCAGGGTTACCTTATCAGCAAGCCGCTGATGCTCCCCGATCTGACCATCTGGGCGTTGAGACAGACTGTAAAAATTGCCGGCGCCGTAGACGGTCATGTGCCGTTCCACGAGCATAGCCTCCTTTCGGCATCTTCAAGCTTACTCTGAAGCGCCTGTATCGCGGGCATTGCACCGATTTTGCCTTGACCTTGGAGCGCCCTCGCCTTAACCGCACCTCAACACTGCGGATTGCGGGAGTAGGCGATGAAAGTTCTGTTGATCGGGTCGGGCGGGCGCGAACATGCGCTGGCATGGAAACTGGCGCAATCGCCACGCCTGACGGCTCTCTATGCCGCCCCCGGCAATCCCGGCATCGCCGAAGAGGCAATCATTGTCGATATCGATACGGCTGATAATGATGCCGTTCTTGCCTTCTGCCGCAGGCAAGCGATCGATTTCGTCGTGGTCGGGCCGGAAGCACCGCTGGTCGCGGGTCTGGGCGACACATTGCGCAACGGCGGCATTCCGGTTTTCGGACCATCGGCGGCGGCGGCCCAGCTTGAAGGCTCCAAGGGTTTCACCAAGGACATCTGCGCCAAATACAACATCCCGACCGGCGCCTATCAACGCTTCACCTCTGCTGAACCGGCCAAGGCCTATATCCATGAGCAGGGCGCGCCGATCGTCATCAAGGCCGATGGACTTGCCGCCGGCAAGGGCGTCACCGTTGCCATGACGATCGATGAAGCGCTTGATGCCGTCGACAGCTGTTTCTCCGGCACGTTTGGTGCAGCTGGTGCCGAGGTCGTGGTTGAAGCCTATCTCGATGGCGAGGAAGCGAGCTTCTTCTGCCTTTGCGACGGCAAGACCGCTCTGGCTCTGGCCTCGGCACAGGATCACAAGCGCGTCGGCGATGGCGACACAGGCCCGAACACCGGCGGCATGGGCGCCTATTCACCAGCCCCGGTGATGACGCCTGAGATGGTCGCGCGCACGATGCGCGAGATCATCGAGCCGACGATATCAGGCATGGCCGATAGCGGCCACCCTTTCACCGGTGTGCTGTTTGCCGGGCTGATGATCACCGCCAAGGGCCCGGAACTGATCGAGTACAATGTCCGCTTCGGCGATCCGGAATGCCAAGTGCTGATGATGCGGCTGAAGAGTGACCTGCTGCCGTTGCTCTATGCCGCGGCCACCGGGACGCTGGCCTCTGTTACCGCCGAATGGCGCGACGATGCCGCGCTCACTGTGGTGATGGCGTCCAAGGGCTATCCGGGTGCTTACGAGAAGAACACACCCATTGCGAACATCCCCCAGGCAGGCACCGAGGCCAAGGTGTTCCACGCCGGAACAGCGCTGAAAGACGGGCAACTGGTTGCCATCGGCGGCCGTGTGCTCAATGTGACGGCGATGGGCCGCACCGTCAGCGCGGCCAAGGACAGCGCCTATGCGGCGCTTGACCGGGTGGAATGGGACAATGGCTTTTGCCGCCGCGATATCGGCTGGCAGGCGGTCGAGCGCGAAAAGGCCTGACCGGCAACGGCAGGCCAATTGGAAAACTCATTCAATTTTTACCAATTCTCCTGACGGGAACGTAACGGAGAACGGCTATTTTCATCTGACGATTTCAGAGGAGAATGCCGATGCGCGCCCTTTTGTTTACACTTGCAAGCCTGGCCGCGGCTGGCACCGCCGGCGCGACATCGATTGAAAACGTAGTCGCGGGCCAGAATGTCAACAGCAGTATCTCGCAGCTTTCCTGTGGCCAGTGCCCGCCATTGGTCGTCAAGAAGAAAACCGGCTATATCGTGCCGGACGTCGCACCGGGGACGGACCGGGTCGAGCTGAAGACAATCAACGGCGAGATGAAACTGGTTCGCACCGAAGCCTGGCTTGGCGGCTCGCCGGTCGTCTTCGTCAGCAAGGCGTCGGAGGCCGACATCAAGCAGGCGCAAGCCAAGATGCCGACTGCACAGCATCTGGTAACTGCGACAACAGGCGATGCGTTGCCGGTCGAAGCACAGGCGACAGCGACCCTGAACATCATCGATAACGCTGTAAAAACAGCCGCTGTGAACACTGCATCAACGGCCGGAATGGCCGCAGTCACGCCGCAAGACAGCCAGTCACAAGAAGTTGATCTTAAAAATTTCCAACTTCGGCTAAATTAACACTGAACTCCATGTCCCCGCCCTAACCAGCCGCAGATAGAAGGCTGATCGGGTATTCGCCCTCCAGGCGAAAGATTGCGCCCCTGAGAGAAGCAGGGGCGCAATTTTTCGTGGTGTGCTCCGGTCTTTCGCAGTCAGGCGTCCGCAGCTGCCACCAATTCCTCAATCTGCCGGTCGGAAAACACCTGAATGCCATTGGCCTTCAAAAGCGTGGCCGTCACCCCGGCTCCAGGCTGGCGCTGTCCCGAAAAACTGCCGTCATAGATGAAGCCGGAGCCGCAGGAGGGGCTACCATCGATCAACAGCGCGTAAGCGCAGCCGGTTTCGCGCGCCAGCGCAAGCGCGTTTTCGGCTGCTTGGCGAAACGCATCCGTCACATCGCCACCGTTGCTTTCGCGGACATGGCCATTGCCGGAGAGGATGTCGGTGGCCGATTTTCCCGGTTCGATCTCCGCCGGCAGGCGCGGCACCGGCATACCGGCCGATATCTCCGGACAGATCGTTACCAGCCGCCCCTCCTCGCGCCAGCGATCAAGCGCCGGATGCACAAGCGGCTTAGCCTGCCCGTCATAACGGACGGCATGGCCCATGAGACAGGCACTGACGAGGATTTTGGCGGTCATGGATCTGGGATAGCCCTCTGTGGCCTTGATTTCCAGAGGGACCGTCATCGTGGATCGAAACATCCACCGCTGGCTCTCGCCCCAGGAACGTCAACTAAAAACTGCGTTACGCGGCAGCGACGGCGAGGTGAACGCCGGTCTCTTCCTGAAGCTGGCTGATCACGTGGAACAGGTTTTCCGCGCGCGGGTTTCCCTTCGGTCCGAACATCCGCATCAAGCTTTTGGCGGGCGTTCCCACCTTTTCAGCGAGGCGTTCGAAACCTACGGTGGCGTTGATGAAATCCCGCAGAACCGACTTGCCGGTTTCCACATCACCAGACAGCAGAAGCTCGACAGCATCCGACAACAGTGCCGCCCCAAAGCTTGCATCATTGCGGGCTCGCGCTTGAACCGTTGTCTTGAAGTCGCGCGTCAATGGCATGTCAGCTTCCTTTGCGGCGTTTGTAGTCACGCCAGCGCTCCTGGGCGGTATCGATGTCGTTTTGCTGGCGCTTTTTCGTACCACCGGTGAGCAGAATGATGATCTCTTCGCCATCCCGGACGAAATAAATCCGGTAACCCGGCCCGTAGTCGAGGCGATACTCCGGCAATCTGTCCAACGCCCTTGACGTTGGACAGATTGCCGGATGAGACGCGCGCCAACGCAATCGTCACTTTCGACGCGGCTCTCGCTTCGATCGACGCGAACCATTCAGCAAAAGGACTTCTGCCCGTCTGATCCAGATATTCGAGGATCTTCATGTGTCAATGGTAACATATACGTCACCATTGACAAGAATTGCTTCAGCCCGAAATCTTCGAAAAATCCGCAACCGTTCCGGTTGCCGCACGGATCAGGCCGAGCAGGGCGAGGCGATTGGCGCGGATGGCCGGATCGTCGTCGTTGACGAGAACGTCGGCGAAGAACTGGTCGACCGGGCCGCGCAGCTTCGACAGGGCTTCCATAGCCGAGCGGAAATCTTCGCCCACGATTGCAGCGCTTGCCTCGGTGGAGGCCTGCGTCACGGCGGCATAGAGCGCCTTTTCCGCGTCGAGCGTCAGTACCGGATCGACGTTGGCTGCGACGTGCGTGCCCTTCTTTTCCTCTGCGGCCAGAAGCTGCGTGGCGCGCTTGGTGCCGGCCAGCAGGTTCAGGCCCTCTTCCGAGGTGACGAAAGCCGTCAGCGCTTCGACGCGGCGGGCGACCATCAGCAGATCGTCATTGGCTGCGCCCCCCTCATCCGCCCTTCGGGCACCTTCTCCCCGCTGGGGAGAAGAGGTCTCTGCCGCTGCCCCTTGCTCCTTCTTCTCCCCAGCGGGGAGAAGGTGGCCCGCAGGGCCGGATGAGGGGGGCGCAGCCAGAACCGCATCGATCAGGTCGTGGCGGGCGCCGAGATCGCGCAGGTAGACTTTCAGGCGGTCGTGGAAGAAGGACAGGAGGTCGCTATCCTTCACAACAGTGGAAAGCGGCAAACGCACCTTCCGCTCCAGCAGTATCCGCACAACACCCAACGCCGCACGACGGAGCGCATAGGGATCCTTCGAGCCTGTCGGCTTCTCGTCAATGGCCCAGAATCCAACAAGCGTATCCAACTTGTCGGCGAGCGCAACCGTCAGGCCAACGGCATCGGCAGGCAGGCGGTCGGACGGGCCTTGCGGCTTCCAGTGGTCTTCGATCGCTGCGGCGACGGAGGCGTCTTCGCCCTGCAGGACGGCATATTTGCGGCCCATGATGCCCTGAAGCTCGGGGAATTCGCCGACGGCTTCGGTGCGCAGGTCAGCCTTGGCCAGGACGACGGCGCGGTCAACCAGAGCTGCGTCTGCGCCGGTCACCTTGGCCAGTTCGGCAGCCAGCGTGCGGATACGCTGGACGCGCTCGCCCTGCGAGCCGAGCTTGGCGTGGAAGGTGACGTTCAGCGCATCAAGTTTGGCCATGCGCTGGTCGAGCGGCTTTTTCAGGTCGAGATCGAATTTTGCGGCCGAGGCGGCCAGCGTTTCGAGGTCCGGCAGGTTGCCCTGGTCACGGGTCCAGAAATGCTTGGCATCGGAGAGACGCGCACGCACAACCTTGCCGTTGCCGTGGACGATTTCCTTGCCGCCGTCCTTTGCCTCGATATTGGCAACGAGGATGAACTTGTTCGACAGGGTTTCCTCGCCCGGACGGCGGGTGACGAAACATTTCTGGTTGGTCTTGATGGTCAGCCGGATGATTTCCGAGGGGATCGCCAGATAGTCTTCCTCGAACGAGCCCATCAGCACCTGCGGCCATTCGACGAGGCCGGATACTTCCTCGAGCAGGCCTTCGTCCTCGACCAGTTCGAGGCCATTGGCAAAGGCGATGTTGGCAGCGTCGGCGGCGATGATCTGCTTGCGGCGCTCGGCATCGAGGATGACCTTGGCCTTTTCCAGCTTCTCGATGTAATCGGCAAAGCGGCGCACGGTAATGGCTTCCGGCGCATGGAAGCGGTGGCCATAGGTGATGTTCGACGCGGTGATATCGCCGACCGTAAACGGGATGACGTGGGTTTCCTCGTGTTCCGGGCCGAACAGGCAGACGATCGACTGCAGCGGCCGCACCCAGCGCAGCGCGCCCGGCTTGGCCGACGCGGCGCCAGAGCGCATCGGATTGCCCCAGGGGAAATTGCGGATAAGGCCGGGGATCACCTCGGCGATGATCTCTTCTGCAGGGCGGCCGGGCTTGACAATATGGGCGACGTAGAAATCGCCCTTCTTCGGATCGCTATGCACATGCGCCTGATCGATCGAGGTGAGACCGGCACCGCGCAAAAAGCCTTCGATCGCCTTTTCATTGGCATCAGTGCGCGGACCCTTGCGGTCTTCGCTGATATCAGCGGAGCGGGTGTTGAGGCCGCGAATATCGAGCGTCAGCCGGCGCGGCGTCCAGTATTCCCTGGCACCTTCATAGGTCAGCCCCGCCTCGACCAGCGCATCGGTCAACAGCTTCTTCAGATCACCGGCAGCCTTGCGCTGCATACGGGCCGGGATTTCCTCGGAGCGGAGTTCAAGCAGAAGATCGGGCATGGAATGGATGCTTTTCTAAGGGATCGATTGACTGCGGGGGATTTAGCAAGCCCGGCGGCAAAAGTCATCCATTCAATGGCGGAAAAGTCAGTGCTCAAGCGGCATCACGAACCGGGATGCGTTCAATCTCGGCGCGTTTGCGTTTTGCTTCGATCTTGAGATCATAACTCACTTGCAGATTCATCCAGAGTTCCGGCGTGGTATCGAAGAATCTCGCAAGGCGCAGGGCGGTGTCCGAAGTTACCCCGGTTTTGCCCGTGACGATGCGTTCGATGCGGGTTCTTGGAACATTCAACTGCTTGGCAAGCGTTCCGGCGCTCATCTCCAGCGGGTCAAGATAGAGATCTTTCAGAATTTCACCAGGATGGATGGCCGGCAGGCAGATATCACTCATCTGATCAGTCCTTGCGCTCAATGGTAATCGGCGATTTCCACGTCATCGGCGCCGCCGTTCGACCATCGGAAACAGATACGCCACTGCTGGTTGATACGGATCGAATACTGACCTTCCCGATCTCCGGACAATTTCTCCAATCGATTGCCCGGCGGCGAGCGCAAATCCTTCACGTCGGACGCCGCATTCAATAGAACCAGCAATTGCTGCGCCCGGCGAATGAGATCGACCGGAAAACCCTTTTTCACGCTGCCGTCTGCAACGGACGGAGACAGTTTTCCCTTGAAGGAACGGATCACCACTGATCTCCAAAACCGTACCATATACTGATACAACGATTTGGCCGCGTCAAGTATCACGACTTGATACAAGCCCCTTAGAGCAATTTAAAACTACCATCCGCCTCCACCGCCACCACCGCCGCCGCCGCCGGAAAAGCCGCCGCCGGTGGAGAAGCCGGAGGATGAGGAGCTGGGTGGCGGGGGCAGTGAGGAGGTCATGGTGCTGGCCATAGAGCCTGCAAAGCCGCCCATACGGTCACCGAAGGAGCCGGCGGCGAAGGTATTGCCGGTATACCAGGCGGGCTGGTAGGCGGCAGCCCCTGCTGCTGCGGCCAGAAGCCAGCGGTCGAAGGTTTCCGACCAGGGTTTTTCGACGCCCAGCGCCACAGCATAGGGCAGGAGCTTCTCGAAATGCTGCGGCGACATGTCCGGTGCACCGGCCATGTTCATCCGCTCTTTTTCGGCGAGCGTCAGATATTGCCGCAGGCCATCGATGCCATCCATCATCTTCGAGCCGATCGGCGTCGGCGCGCCCATCAGATGGAAGAACAGCATGTTGACAAGCACGATGCCGCCGACGCCGATCAGCAGCGGCACCTGATGCGCGGTCAGCGCCATGCTGATGACAACCGCCAAAACACTCAGCGCGGACGCGACGACAAAAAAGGTAAGAAGGGCGGCGACGATCAGCAAGCCGATGCGCGCAAACAGGCTGCCGCGCTTGTTGAACAGCCGGCCGATGGCGAGCGCAAACAGCGAGATGACCACAGAGGCAAACACCGGCACAAGCACCAGCGCCACCGTCGCCCCATCGAGAAGGCCGAAGATAAAAATGGCGAGCAGAAACAGTGCAGAGATTGCGATGCCACCGACCACATAGGCGGTATTGGCATGGTAGTATTTGTTGCGGTGCTCCTTTTCAATGGCAGTGCGGAAATCGGCTCCGGCCTTCTGCACCGCCGGGCCATTGTCCTTGTCGATCGTCAGCTCACCGCCATTGCGCTGCACCGCCGCGAGCACGGCCGCCTCGCCGGTTGGCAGCGACGGCGGCTTTGGCCTGTTGGTGCGGGTGATCACCAGCGAGCTCTTGAAATCCTTCAGAACGACATAGCCTTCGACCGCGAGATTGAGGGCGGCGGCGGAGAGCGCCGTCCAGCCCTGGCCGGAAAAACCCTTGTTGTCGATATAGTTGACCAGCGCCGGAGAGATCCCATCCGGCGCATCCCAGCGCGGCACGATGACGCCGCGAGCCGGATCGCGGCCGACCTTCAGCCACATGCGCGAATAATAAAGCGCCGCGATCACGAAGCCCGCGATGGCCAGGATCGGCGGCAGGTGATCGTAAAACCACCACGCCCTTTCCTGTGATACCGACGGCGGATCGATGCTGCCTTTCGGCATTTTGACGGCGATGGTCAGCCCTTCGTTCGCCTCAAGGCGGCGCGTGGTGGTGAAGACCAGCCGGTCGCCATCCTCAAGCGCGCGGGCATTCTTGCCAGTTGTCCCCTGGCCGCCGGTAAAGACATCCAGCGCCTCGGCTTTCACACCCGCAGGCAAGGCAACCGTGGCAGATGCTTCCTCGATCGGAAACGCCCATTCGTTGCCGGTCACGTTCCAGTAGAGTTCATCGTGGCCCGGAAAGAAACGGATCTGACGGGCTGTCTCATAGGTAAACTGAAAGGTATGTTCGCCATCGGCCAAGAACACATCCTTGTCGCCGGTATAGATACGGATGCCGCCGCTGATGCTTTCGGTGCGATAGGGCTCCTCGGCACCGTCGCGCTCGACGGAAATGAGCTTGAAATCGACCTTGACGAGGCGGCCGCCTGCATCGGTCACGGTCAACGGAAAATCGCGGTAGATGCCGCGCCTAATGCGGTCTCCCTCGACATTGGCGGTGATCGTTTCCGTGACGCTGAGCACACCGCTCTTGGCGACGTCGATGGCCGAGCGATAGGCGGTAAACACCTCCTCGGCTCGCGCAAACCCTGCCGTGGACCAGAGAACGGCAAGGAAAAAGGAGAGCCATCCCAGCGCCGCGAAAACACGTTTCATGCGATCGATCCCTCCCCGGCCCAAACAACCGTATCTGTCTGCCTGCTCAAGGCCGATTAAGGCCGGTCGCCCTCAAGTCCGACGCCCAGCGAAGCAAGCTCGTCCCAGTAGCGCGGATAGGTTTTCGCGACACAGCCGGGGTCGAGAATGGTGATGCCGGTGATCTTCAGGCCGGCCAGCGCGAAGCTCATGGCAATGCGGTGATCGGCGAACGTGTCGATGTCGGCCGGCAGCGTCTGGCCAGCCAGAGCCGGATCGGAGGCGACCAGCAGATCGTCGCCCTCCTCGATGGCGAGACCGGCGCGGATGTTCGACAGGCCGGTGGAGAGCGCGCGAGTGCGGTCGCATTCCTTGACGCGCAGGTTTTCGATGCCGACGAAACGCACCGGTGTCTCGTTGAAGGCGGCCAGCACGGCAAGCGTCGGAATGGCATCCTGCATCTGCGAACCGTCGATGATCGCCGGCATATGCGGGAACGTGGCGATCACCTCATAGGCTTTCGCATCGGGCTGTGAGAAGGACGTGGCCACAACGCCGAGATCGATCCGGCCACCGGTCAAGACTTCCGCCGCCCAGAGATAGGTTGCAGCAGACGCATCGGGCTCGATCAGATAGTCGGTGGCGTGATAGCCGGTGGGAGCCACCTGCCAGATCGATGGGCTGACCTGGGTTACTTCAGCGCCAAAGGCGCGCATCGCGGCAACTGTCAGATCGATATAGCCACGCGCGCCGATCTCTTCGCCTGCAAGCTCGATATTGATAGGGCTGGAAGCGCCCGCAGCCGCCATCAGCAGGGCGGAAACATACTGGCTCGAAAGGCCGGCATCGATGGTGACATGGTCCTTAGAAAAATCGCCTGTGCCTGAAACCGCTACAGGCGGGCAGCCGGTTTCGGCTTCCACCGTGACGCCGAGAGACCGAAGCGCAATCACCAGAGGCGCGATCGGCCGCTTGCGCATATGCTGGTCGCCATCGACCACCACCGTGCCATCGACAAGAGCTGCGGCGGCCGTCAGGAAGCGGGTCGCAGTCCCGGCATTGCCGAGAAACAGCGGCTTTTCAGGCGGCCAAAGCTTGCCAGAACCAGAGACGATGAACGTTGTATCGTCCGGCTCGGAAATCTCCACACCCATGGCGCGCAGGGCATCGGCCATATAACGGGTGTCATCGCTCTTCAGCGCACCCGTCAGACGGCTGGTGCCCTTGGCGAGACCAGCCAGAAGCAGCGCCCGGTTGGTGATGGACTTCGAGCCGGGCGGACTGACGCGGCCTTCAAGCGGATGGCCGGGGGGAAGGATGGTCAGTTTCTGGTCTGCGGCGTTCATGCTCTTGTCTCTTCATGCCTTCAGCACCGCCTGTTCGTGGCCGTGCATGCTCTATCAATCATGGACAGCCGTCTACGACGGAATGGCTTTTCCGGCTAGATCAAAACTTCACCACAGGGACAGTGCGGTCGGCCTCGTTGGTGATCTCGAAAAAGGCCGCCTTGGTAAATCCAAAGGGGCCGGCAATGAAATTCGACGGGAAGCTTTCCACCTTGACGTTGAGGTCGCGGGCAGCACCGTTGTAATAGCGGCGAGCCATCTGCACTTCGCTTTCGATCTCCTCCAGCGATTGCTGCAGCTCGGAGAAATTCTGGTTGGCCTTGAGGTCCGGATAGGCTTCTGCCAGCGCAAACAGCTTGCCGAGCGCCTGGCTCAGCATGCCTTCCGCCGAGGCCCGTCCGGCGACATCGCCTGCCGGCAGCGCCTGCGCCTTGTTTCGAAGTGCTACGACCTCTTCCAGAGTGCCTTTTTCATGGGCGGCATAGCCTTTGACGGTCTCGATCAGGTTGGGAATCAGATCCGCCCGCCGCTTCAGCTGCACGTCGATGCCGGACCATGCCTCCTCCTTCACCTGCCGCGCCTTGACTAGGCCGTTATAGATGAAAATCAGGTAGAGGATCACGACCGCGGCAATAGCGAGACCAATCATCAGGGGTTCCTTCCCGAAACATACGTTTTGCGCAGCTTATGGATCGAACGCCGCTGTTGAAAGACAAATTTTGACCGCTCGCTTCACCCCGCCGCTTTTCCCGTTTCATCCGCATCAAGCTGTTCCGCCAGGAACCGCGCGGTGGCGGCGTCTGATCGATAGTGGGGCATCAGATCAACGTCGAACCCGCAAAGTATCAGACCCATGAAAACGCTCGCCGTCCTCATCAACGTCATCGCATTTTCGGCCCTGTTTTTTGCCTATGCAAGCCTCGGCACAGTTGAGAAGCCGGCCGGTGTTCGCCGTGCAATGCAGACCTATGCCGGCCAGCTGCCGACCGGCGCCTTTGTGATCCAGAAGCCGGTTTGGCAGATTGGCGTCGAGGCGAGCGACGTGATTTAGGGTGTGTCTTTTTAGGAGCGGCCCAACTTGCCCCATTCCATCGAGTCTTCCGGCGAAGGGACCGTCTCGAGGATCTGCCCGAAACAGACGACGGCCACACGCTGTTCGCTGGTCTTGGCGATATACATGTACTCGTCGGCCCTGCGAACGAAGGATGCGACGGTATCGTCCGGCTGCAGGAACGTGACGCCAACGGCCGCGCCGGTATAGGTCACCTTCCCCTCTATGGCGATGGGCTTGAAAACCCGCTCCATCGCATCCTGGACATTCTGCTGCACATCAGCGGCCAGTTTCAGGTCGATATCGAGCAGGACGACGAATTCATCGCCGCCAATTCTGGCAATGAAATCGGTGGCGCGAAAGCTTTCGCGCAGGCGGCTGGCGATGGTTCTCAAGACCTCGTCGCCGGCAGCATGCCCCAGCGTATCGTTGACCATCTTGAAGCCGTTGAGGTCGATGAAGGCCAGCGCAAGTTTGCGGTCGTTCAACATGCTGCGCGCAACGGCTTCGACGACGACCTCGTCGAAACAAGCCCGGTTCGGAAGGCCCGACAGAGCGTCGGTGCGTGCCGATGCCCGCAAGGCGTTTTCGATTTCGCGCTGCTGCCTGACACGCGCCGATACGTCGACAATGACTTCGACATCGAAGGATACGCCATCGACAAGGGTTCTCTGCGCCGAGATCAGCGTCGGGATGATCGTGCCGTCGGCATAGACGAGATCGACTTCTTCGAGCTCGTAGGACCCCACTTCCGCGAGCAGACGGTGGCGGCGATCGCGGGCCGGGTTATCGATCGCGGCGCCATCCGACGTCAGCTTCTTGCCGCGGATATTTTCCCATTTCAGGCCCGTCAGCTTCAGATAGGCGTCGTTGACCTTGGCATAGCTCGAGGTCTTCGTATCACTGGTGGTAATCGCCATCGCGATCGGTGCGAACTCGAACATTCGCATCAACATCGAAGCCAAAACTTCCGGGGGGAGAGTATCCTCGTCGTCCATTACGCGTCCTGAACTCAATCACTTGGACAAAGCTTAGAACAAACTCCTTAAACGCTTGCTGAACAACCGGGCGGGCTCAAGCAATTGATTATACCCCCATAAGGAGAGTGGCGGTAAAAATCATCCAATGCTTGTATTTTTACTGCAGATCGACGATTACAGGTATCAACGAGGCCGCTGCGCTCTGGCAGACAGCGCCCGGCGCCCGCCGGTTTTATACGGAGGCTCGGGCGGGCCTGGTGTTCGGTCAACGATTAGGCAGCGTCTTTCGCCAAATTGATGCCACCGGCGTCCGTGAGCAGAAAGGCCTCGCCGCAGGCCGTCGCCAGTGTGCGCACGCGCAGAATGTAGCTTTGACGCTCCGTCACGGAAATTACGCCGCGTGCATCGAGCAGGTTAAAGACGTGGCTGGCCTTGATGCACTGGTCATAGGCCGGGAAGACACATTTGTGCAGGATCGCATTTGCGCCTGTATCGGGCGCACCGGCGGCCAAAAGCGCCATGCATTCCTTCTCGGCATCGACGAAATGCTGCTGCAGCATCGCCGTGTTGGCATATTCGAAATTGTGCCGGGAATATTCCTGCTCCGCCTGCAGGAAGACATCCCCGTAGCTGATCTTCTCGTCGCCCTCCCGGCCGTTGAAGTTCAGATCGTAGACATTGTCGACGCCCTGGACATACATGGCGAGGCGCTCGAGACCATAGGTGAGTTCGCCGGAGACCGGCGAGCATTCGATGCCGCAAACCTGCTGAAAATAGGTAAACTGCGAGACTTCCATACCGTCGCACCAGCATTCCCAGCCGAGACCCCAGGCACCCAGCGTCGGGCTTGCCCAGTCATCCTCGACGAAACGAATATCGTGCAACAGCGGATCGAGACCGATGGCCGCCAGCGAACCGAGGTAGAGTTCCTGCAAGTTCGGCGGGTTGGGCTTCAGGATGACCTGGTACTGGTAATAATGCTGCAACCGGTTGGGGTTTTCGCCGTAACGCCCGTCGGACGGGCGGCGCGACGGCTGCACGTAGGCTGCCCGCCACGGCTTGGGGCCAAGCGCGCGCAATGTCGTTGCCGGATGAAAAGTGCCGGCGCCGACTTCCATGTCATAGGGCTGCAGAACCGCGCATCCCTTGTCCGCCCAGTAATTGTGCAGTGTCAGAATCAGCGCTTGAAAGGAGCGCTTGGGGTTCATGTGGTCCGGGAGAGCGGCGGCGGTCATGGCATCAGTCCAGGTTGAAGGTATCTGGCTGTCTGGTGCCATGATGGGCGAAGAGGGTCAAGGGGCGTGCCCGGCTGGCGAAACAGAAGGAGCACCGTGCGTACCCTTGTCTCGTTGCGGACAATTCGCCGTTTATGATAGGCTAGCCTTGAAACAAGGGATCGGCACATGACCGTCAAGATCGCAATTGAACTGGACGAAACCCACCGGGAATTCGCGGAAAAAATGGTGGCGGATGGCCTCTATCCATCCGTCTCCAGTGTCATCCAGGCCGGGATCGAGCAGATGATGCAGAATGATACCGTTGCTGCCGATCCATTGGCGGGAATGGCGGACGAGATCCGAAGAAGAATGGAACTGCCGAAGGATCAATGGATACCACTGGAGGGCGACACGATGTTCGATGACATACGCGCCCTTATCCGCGCGAAAAGGGGCTGATCGGTAGAATGCGCTACAAGGTTGTTCGCCACCCGCTTGTCCGTGACGACCTTTCCACGATGACCATTTTTATCGGCGAATACGCGGGATATGATGTCGCCGAGACGAAAATCAACGATATCGAAGCCACATTGCTTTCGCTGCATGACTTCCCGCATGTCGGCACGGTCCGCAACGAAATTTATCCGGGGCTTCGCATCATCCCAGCGGCAGGCAAGGCAGTCGTGTGTTTCACCGTCGCTGACGATCGCCGCGAAGCCTACGTTATTTGTGTCAGCTATGGCGGGGCAGATTGGGAATCACGGGTGACGGAGCGGGGTTAACGTCGCCTTCGTCTCGTGCGTTGGCGTCAGCACGATCAAAATTCCAGTCCACTGGAAGCCTGAGCTAGTATCCTTTAATTCTCCCTAACGCCAATTTCCGCCGCTGTGAAATGTCCATCGTCATCACTCCGGCTTCTTCAGCCGATATTCCCCTGTCACCGGATCCTTGACCAGCGTGCCCTGTGTGCCGGTTTCCTGCTGGCGGCGGGTTTCCTGCTGGCGGCGGCTCAGTTTTTCGGCGTCGGCCACGAATTTGCGGTAGCCGACCCAGGCGATGGCTGCAAACAGCAGCATTAGAATCAATTGCGGCATGCGACCTCCCCCCGTTTCCGTCAGACCATCAAAGCCCGAAGCGGCCCCATAATGCTCTTTCCTCCGCCACCTCGGCAAGGCCGGAAACGGCAGAGACGGCAAAACGCTCGGCCATTCCGCTGGCCATCGACGCGCCTGGCTGGCGGCGGCCGAACAGGCCGCGCGAGGCGGAGACCAGTTGCAGCTGGGTCTTTGCGCCAAACCGTTTTTTCAGCTCGCCGCGCATGTCGCCGAGGCTATCGACCAGTCCAAGCTCCTGACCACGTTTGCCGGTCCAGAACAGGCCGGAGAAAATGTCGGGCGTATCGGCCAAAAGATGACCGCGACGCGCCTTGACCATGCCGATGAAGATGTCGTGGATTTCGAGCTGCAGCCCCTTGAGGAACTCGATATCCTTCTCCTTTTCCGGCTGGAACGGATCGAGCATCACCTTGTTGGAACCGGCGGTGTAGACGCGCCGCTCGACGCCGATCTTCTTCAACAGGTCCGGAAAACCGAAGCCGCCGGACACGACACCGATGGAACCGACGATCGAGGTCGGGTCGGCAATGATCTCGTCGCCGGCCAGCGCAATCATATAGCCGCCGGAAGCAGCCACATCCTCGACGAAGATGATGACACGCTTCTTCTTTTCTTCCGCCAGATCGCGGATACGCTGATAAATCAGCCGCGACTGGACGGGCGAGCCGCCGGGAGAATTGATCGAGATGGCAACGGCTGGGGCGTCCTTCATCGAAAAGGCTTTTTCAAGCACCGGCGCAATCGTCGCAAGATTGAGTGCCGGGCGAAACTGGCTGCCACCCGCCATGATCGCACCCTGAAGCCTGACGACCGGGATCGTCACGCCTTCCTTGCGAAAACGCTTCGGCAACAGTTTTCTGAACAGTCCGGCCATCTGAACTCCCTGCATTCGTTGTACGTATTGGCAATCATTATGCGTGTTGGCATGTATGCATTGGCGCGGCAAACGCAATGGCACATCATCAAAATCATCGATTGCGATGGTAGGCGGTACGGCCGTTGTTCATGTCATCGACAGCGGTTACGAACTTGTGCGTCTCTGCCTCATGCACGATCAGTGGCGCCCGCAGCGTCAGCCGCGCCCGGCTCTGCTTGATTGCCGTGACCAGGATGCGAACGGCATTTTCACCGGCGCGCGGATGCAAGGGCGTGATCTCGATGCCGCCGAAACGGCGGCCGCAGGCGGAGATGATCTCGGCGATCGATTCCGGCCGGGCGATCAACGACAGTTGTCCGTTGGGCCGTGCTATAGCGCAGGCCATCTTGATCCAGGTGTCGAACAGGCCATCGGTCATCGCATGCGCCTCAGCCTTCAATGCATCCGGCGTCTTGCGGTCCGAGGCATCGTTGAAGGGTGGGTTCATGATGACGTGATCGAAACTGTTGTCGGCAAGACCGGCTGCAACCCTTGCCCGACCGGTCAGCGATACGTCGGCTTCGAGAACGGATATCCGGCTGCCAAAACGGGCGTTTTCCGCAAGTACCAGGCTTCGCCTGGCAAAATCCGCCATCAACGGCGACCGCTCGACCAGAAGCACTTCGGCATTGTCTAGCCGCGAGGCAACGGCGAAGCCGGCTGCGCCAGCACCGGCGCCGAGATCGGCGACACGGCAGGGCTTTTCCGAGGCGACCAGCGAGGCAAGCAGCATCGCGTCCATGCCGGACCGGTGTCCCTGCCCCAGCGGCTGGATCACTTGAAATTGACCGCGGTGGAAGCTGTCGATGGTTTCGGTGGCCGTCGTCGTCATGCGTCTCGCAATTCCGCCTCAAGCCCAGCATCGATCAAGACCTGCCTTGCCTCGTCCGCATCATCCTCATCGACCAGAAAACGGCGAGGCAATAGGCCGAGTGAACCTTCAAGAATGCTCATGCCCTGATCGGCGATGAAGCAGCCGATGCCGGCATCCTTCATCAGACTTTCGGCAAACGAGAGCACGACGACGTCGTTGGTACGGATCAATTCCTTCATTCCGGGTCGTTTTCCTGCCTTATTTGAGCAAGCGGGACAATTCGCCTCTTGCCGCCACAAGCCCCCCTTTCTATTGTCCGAACTGGAATTTGAACAGGAGTCCCTTGTGTTGGGCGTAGTGATACCGCTGGAAGACAGCAAAAACAAACAGGCATCCGTCAAGCCGCTCGTCGATCTGACGAAGGCGGACATGGAGCGCGTCAACCAGCTGATCCTGTCCAAGGCGGGGTCCGACGTTCAGATGATCCCGGAAGTGGCCAACCACCTGATCTCCTCCGGTGGCAAGCGCCTGCGCCCGATGCTGACGCTGGCGTCGGCCGCCATGTTCGGATTTACCGGCGATGCCCATATAAAGCTTGCGACCGCAGTCGAGTTCATGCACACGGCCACGCTTCTGCATGACGATGTGGTCGACGAGAGCGATCTGCGACGCGGCAAATCGACGGCACGGATGATCTGGGGCAACCAGGCCAGCGTTCTCGTCGGCGACTTCCTGCTTGGCCAGGCATTCCGCATGATGGTCGATGTCGGTTCGCTGGATGCACTCGACGTGCTTTCCACCGCTGCTTCCGTCATTGCCGAAGGCGAGGTGCTGCAGCTCTCCGTCGCCAAGAACATGGAGACGACCGAAGACGATTATCTGTCCGTCATCCGCGCCAAGACTGCCGCCCTGTTTGCAGCGGCGTCCGAAGTCGGTCCGATTGTTGCCAAGACCGACAAGGCCAGCCGCAATGCGCTGAAATCCTATGGCATGAATCTGGGTCTTGCCTTCCAGCTGGTCGATGACGTGCTCGACTATGGCGGCAAGGCGGCCGATCTCGGCAAGAATACCGGCGACGATTTCCGCGAAGGCAAGATCACCTTGCCCGTCATTTTGTCTTATCGCCGCGGCACGGCCGAGGAGCGTAGCTTCTGGCGCGAAGCGATCGAGGGCGGTGAGAGTAACGACCAGAATCTGGAAAAGGCGCTGGGACTGATCACCCGCTACGGCGGCCTGACCGATACCATCGCCCGGGCCCAGCATTACGGCACGATTGCCCGCGATGCCCTGGCGCCGTTGCCGGTATCGCCCTGGAAGGATGCGCTTCTCGAGGTTATCGATTTCTGCATCGAGCGGGTCAGCTGACCGGCCGTTGCAAGGATCGGCCGCAGGCTTGAGGAATTTCTTGCCGCACTGCGCCAAAAAAGCCATTCTATCCGTCCATGTTCCGGTTGCCGTCGAGGGGCGCTCACGATCGAGTGAGCGGAAGTTGACGGCAGTATGTCGAATTGCGTTTTGGCTTGCGTTCAAACCGATTCCGGTTTGCCGGGTTATGCGTTATTGATCTGGGACTGATTCCGCGCGAATCCGGTGTCGGCGCCAAGGGGCGCCGCTCGTAACGAAAGGCTTGTCATGCGGCAAAAACACCTTCTTCGCCTGCTTAGCGGCGCTGCCTTCCTGGCCCTGGCGTCGTTTTCCGGCGTGGCCCCGAGCTTTGCCGAGGAAGCCAAGCCAGCGGTGGAAGAAAGCAAGCCCTTCGATCTGAATTCGGTCAACACCTTCTCCGGCGCGTTTCTCGCTGCCCGCACGGCCGATGTCGATCACGATCTCGACACGGCGACCAAGCTCTACCGCACGGCGCTGGAATTCGAACCGGACAATGTCGACGTCAAGCAGCGCCTGATGATCACCTCGCTGATGAACGGCGATTTCGACGGCGGCGCGAAGATTGCCGAAGAGTTGAAGACCGACAGTTCCGTCGAGCGCATCACCACGATCACCCGTGCCGTTGAGGCGATCCGCAAGCGCGAATATCGCCACGCGCAGAAAATCCTCAACTACGAAGGCCCGAACGATCTTGACCGACTGATGAACGGCCTGTTGCTCGGCTGGGCAAAGGCTGGCGAAGGCAAGCCGAAGGATGCCATCGCCGAGATTCAAGCGATGGAAGGGCCGGAATGGTTCCGCATCTTCAAGTCCTACCATCAGGGCGCCATTGCGCTGGCCGCCGGCGACAAGTCCACGGCCCGCTCGAAGCTGAACGACGCGGTTCTCGACCGCGAAGGCGGCGCCGCTGCCCCCGACACGTTCATGCGTGCCGTCGTTGCACTGGCAAAGCTTGAGGCCCGCGACGGCAACAAGCAGAAGGCGCTTGACGCGGTTTCTGTTGGCGAGGGCTTTATCAACAATTATGCACCGCTGAAGGCGCTGCGCACCAGCATCGAAGAGGGCAAGCCGCAGGAACAGCAGGTCCGTAGCGCCACGCAAGGTGCCGCCGCCGTGCTGTTTTCGATCGGTGCGGCGCTCAACCGCGACGGCGCGGAAGACATCGTCTCGCTCTACCTGCAGACGGCCCGGGCGCTGGATCCGGAAAGCGCCGATATCCTCGTCATGCTCGGCGGCATCGCCGAAAACCTGAAAAAGCCCGAGCGGGCCATCGCGCTCTACAAGAGCGTGCCGGAAAATTCGCCGATGCGGCGCCTGTCGGAAATGCAGCTCGGCCTCAGCCTTGCCTCGATCGGCAAGGTCGATGAGGCCAAGCAGCATCTGAAGGAACTGATCGAGCTCGATCCGAAGGACGTGCGCAGCTACCTCGCCTATGGCAGCGTGCTGTCGGATGCCAAGGACTACAAGGAAATGGGTCTGGTCTACGACCGCGCCGTCGAGGCGATCGGCCCGGTTCCGCAGCGCAGCGACTGGACGATCTTCTTCCAGCGCGGCATTGCCTATGAGCGCCAGAAGATGTGGGACAAGGCCGAGCCGAGCTTCAAGAAGGCGCTGGACCTCAACCCCGACCAGCCGCAGGTGCTGAATTATCTCGGCTATTCCTGGGTCGATATGAACATCAACCTTGAAGAAGGCCTCGGCATGATCCGCAAGGCGGTCGATCTGAAGCCGGATGACGGTTACATCGTCGATTCGCTCGGCTGGGCCTATTTCCGGATGGGCCGCTTCGATGACGCCGTTGGCGAACTGGAGCGCGCCGTCGAACTGATGGCCGGCGATGCCACCATCAACGACCATCTCGGCGATGCCTATTGGCGTGTCGGCCGCAAGCTGGAAGCAGTCTTCCAGTGGAACCAGACGCTGGCGCTGAAGCCCGAGGAAGCGGAAATCCCGAAGATCAAGGCGAAGATCGAAAGCGGCCTGCCGCCGATTGAGGCCAAGGTTCCGGCTGCCGCTGAAGCGGGGGAAACCCAGCCGAAGAAGGTGGCTCCGGACGTTGCTGCCGGCAAGAAATCCTGATCCCGCCTTTCAATGGCAATTGAGGATGGTATTTCTGGATTTTCGCTGACGCGGATCGCGCCGGCGAAAATCAACTTGGCACTGCATGTGGTCGGCCAGCGGGCCGACGGCTATCACCTGCTGGAAAGCCTCGTGACCTTTGCCGATGCGGGAGACCGCATCGGCTTTGCTCTTTCCGATGAAGACCGGTTTACCATTTCCGGCCGCTTTTCCGTTGATCTGCCACTTACGGGTCATGCTACGGCAGGGAACCTAGTGCTCAAGGCGCGCGACCTATTGCGCGCCCATCTCAGCGAAAAGGGCATCAGGGCCGCATCGGTCCATCTCCATCTCGAAAAGAACCTGCCGGTCGCTTCCGGTATCGGTGGCGGCTCGGCGGATGCGGCGGCGACACTTCTCGGATTGCTGGACCTATGGCAGGCTCCCATCGATCGCAGCAGCCTGCAGCAAATAGCGCTGAAACTGGGCGCCGATGTGCCAATGTGCCTTCACGGGCGGCCTCTAATCGCCCGCGGCATCGGGGAAGACATCCAGACGGTGACCGATTTTCCGTCCTTTCCCATGCTGATCGTCAATCCGCTGAAAGCGGTCTCGACACCGGTGATTTTCAAGCGGCTGAGGGACAAGACCAAGCCGCCGCTTATGACACCACCAGGCAGGCCATCGCGTGACGGTTGGATTGATGTGCTGAAAGACCTGCGCAACGATCTGGAGCCGCCTGCCCGCGATCTAGAGCCGCAGATCGGAGCGGTCTCCGAGGCGCTTGGTCTGACCGGCGCCTCTTTCTTCCGAATGTCCGGATCGGGTGCCTCCTGCTTTGGCCTCTATGCAAGCACCGAAGCCCGCGACGCGGCAGCGGCCGTTCTTTCCAGACAACACTCCAACTGGTACGTTCTGGCCTGCAACAGCGTCCATGGAGAGGAAGACCACGATGACCGAGACTAAGGAGAAAAGACCCTTCGTTCCGGTCAGCATCGCGGTTCTGACGGTTTCCGATACCCGCACGCTCGCTGACGACCGTTCCGGCGACACGCTCGTTGCCCGCATCACCGATGCCGGCCACCGGCTTGAAGCCCGCGCTATCGTACCGGATGACAAGCAGAGAATTGCGGCACAGGTCAAAGCCTGGACGCTCACCGACACGATCGACGTGGTGATCACCACCGGCGGCACGGGCTTTACCGGGCGTGACGTCACGCCGGAAGCGCTGGAGCCCTTGTTCGAGAAGCGCATGGACGGCTTTTCCGAAGTCTTCCACCGGATTTCCTACGACAAGATCGGCACCTCGACGATCCAGTCGCGCGCCACCGGCGGTGTCGCCAACGCCACCTTCATCTTCGTGCTCCCCGGCTCCCCCGGCGCCTGCCGCGATGCCTGGGACGGCATCCTGAAACAGCAGCTCGACTACCGGCATATGCCCTGCAACTTCGTC
Organism: Pararhizobium sp. PWRC1-1; assembly: GCF_049897905.1. Lineage (NCBI taxonomy): Bacteria > Pseudomonadati > Pseudomonadota > Alphaproteobacteria > Hyphomicrobiales > Rhizobiaceae > Pararhizobium > Pararhizobium sp. PWRC1-1. The sequence goes on from NZ_JAFCXE010000006.1 coordinate 158,470, forward strand.
GAGATCATGCCAAGGCTGGACGAGCACCTGAAGCGCGGCTGACCTCAGTTATTTAGTGGTATCTAATTTACCCTGTTCCATTTGGAACAGCGCGCCAGAAATCCTCATAGTAAGACTGTCTTCAGCGGGAGACGGAATGAGGGGGTCAAGATGTCAGCCGTATCGACCTGGGCAACCGGCCTCCCGCGACATCAGCAGCATTGATTTCCAAAACACGACAACCACTCTGAGCAGGAATGCGGCGGGCCTTGTATTTTGAAGGCTGCCGCGCAAGGCGATACGACGCGTTGGCTGGCGCCACGCGGCAAGCCATTTTCACTAGGATTTTTCAATGACGGCAGGGCAGGTCCGAGAGGGCCTGCTCTTTTTCAGTCTACGGGTTTTCGACACCCGGGCGATTGCCAATGGCAACCCATGCCGGCACCAGTTCGCTGCCAAGCCTGCGCACGGCCCGGCCATTGGCAAAGTCACTAAGCGGCGTCGACGGCCTAGCCATTGCCGTGGCCAGCTGGCGTGACAACAGCAATCCCAGCTCCAGGGGGGCTGTCCGTTTCATCACGCGCTGCAGAAACGGCCTGCGGTGCAGGCGGGAGGGGGAAAACCGGGCCGGCGTCTTATTCAGCGACATGTATTCGGCGACATCGTCGATCCATCGTCCCGCGGGCCGGGCGCCCGCTTCGAGCAAAAGCAGCCAATCGCCGCGCGCGGACAGGACGATCTCCTTCATGTCCCAACTTGTGCAGAAGCGGGCACCCGCGGCATCTGCGACGCGGCTGGAGCCATCCTTCGAACCGTGATCCAGAATGATCACGTCGCTGACAAGGCCCTCCACGGCGCCTGCAACCAGCACCGACAGCGTCTGCGCAAGTTCAGCCTCATTGTCGCGGGTTTCCATGATGATCGTCAGCATTGCCGTCCATACCGCATTGCACACGGAATTTCCACAAAGCCATCGTTCCCAGACGATTAACTTTTCATTCATGATGAATACGAGCGCAAACGAACCCAGAAATGCCCCCGCGCTGACGCCAGATCGGCAATGTCCAAATCATTCCGTCGATTTTGTTCTTGCATTGTTCTCATTTTCGCGATAGGAAAATAATCAGAGGATATCGGAACGTCTGCAAGGACCTGTCCCCGGAGAAACCCATGAACGAGCTGTCTCAGATCAGGCAGGGTGCTTTGGCGCCTGCCAATACGGCAGATATGGCCGAAGCGATGATTGCCAGCTCCGGGCTGCGCATCGAGATCGACCGGCGGCGCGGCCGGGGTGCTGCGATCAATTCGTCCGGGCGGTTCGAACCCCTATCGCGGCAACTCGAGGATGACGGCTGGGATTCCCTGGAGGATCTGCCGGTCTTCAAGACCGAAGTTCAGATCGAAAAGCCCCGATCGATCATCAGCCGCAACGATTCGCCCGACATTCCCTTCGACCGTTCCGTCAATCCTTACCGGGGATGCGAGCACGGCTGCATCTATTGCTTCGCCCGCCCGACCCACGCCTATATGGGACTGTCGCCGGGGCTCGATTTCGAGGCAAAGCTGTTTGCCAAGCCGGATGCCGCAAAGCTTCTGGAGCGGGAGCTGGCCAAGCCCGGCTACAAGGTGCGCCCTATCGCCATCGGCACTAATACCGACCCCTACCAGCCGATCGAGAAGGAATGGCGGATCATGCGCCAGATCCTTGAGGTTCTCAAAGGCGCCGATCATCCTGTCATGATCGTCACCAAATCGGCGATGGTCATGCGCGATATCGATATCCTGGCGCCGATGGCCGAGAAGGGGCTGGCGAAGGTCGGCCTGTCGGTGACGACGCTCGACCGAAAGCTTGCCCGGCTGATGGAACCACGGGCCTCGACACCGTCCAAGCGGCTGGAAGCGATCAAGGCGCTGACAGAGGCCGGCATTCCCGCAACGGTGATGATGGCACCGGTCATCCCGGCCCTCAACGACCATGAGATCGAACGGGTGCTGGACGCGGGCAAGACGGCCGGTGCGACGCATGCGAGCTACGTGCTGCTGCGCCTGCCACTCGAAGTCAGCCCGCTGTTTCGCGACTGGCTGCTGCGTAACTATCCGGATCGCTACCGCCACGTCATGTCGCTGGTCCGCTCGATGCGCGGCGGCAAGGATTACGATGCCGAGTTCGGCAAGCGCATGAAGGGTGCCGGTCCCTATGCCTGGCAGATCGGCCGCCGTTTCGAGCTGGCGGCCAAGCGGCTGGAACTGAATGTCACGAGGCGCCCGCTGAACTGCGATCTTTTCGTTCCGCCACTCGGGACCGGCGTTCAGCTGTCGCTGCTCTAACGCAACGCTCAAGGGTTTTTCCGGGATCGATCCCGGAAATCGGAATACCGATGCTGTTTCCTGCCCCGAGACAGCAACGGTCATCCTCCGGCAACCGCCTCATTGCCGAAGGACTTGCAGGGAATCGGGCATGTGTGCGAGTTTCGCCGCATGTCACGACGCACACCGCCCGATTCCCCCTTTCTTTTCGACACTATTGAAGGTCCCGACTTCAGCTTCGAGCTGGCCGGGCGCCGCGATGGGCTTTGGCCGGTCGCAGGCACCGATGAGGCCGGACGCGGCCCGTTGGCCGGCCCCGTCGTTGCCGCTGCCGTCATTCTCGATCCCGACAACATTCCGGACGGCTTGAACGACAGCAAGCAGCTGTCGATCGCCCGGCGCGAGGAATTGTTCGATCTCATCCTCTCGTCCTCCATCGTCTCCATCGCCTCGTCTGCTGCCGGCAGGATCGATGACACGGATATCCGCAAGGCGAGCCTCGATGCCATGCGGCGGGCAGTCTTTGGCCTGTGCGTGGCTCCGGCCCTGGTGCTGGCGGATGGCCGCGACATACCACCTGGGCTTGCCTGTGTAGGCAAGGCGGTCGTCAAGGGCGATGCCCGCTCGCTGTCGATCGCGGCGGCCTCGATCATTGCCAAGGTTTCGCGCGACCGGATGATGACCCGCGCCCATCTGGTTTTTCCCGCCTATGGGTTTTCCACCCATGCCGGTTATGCTACGCGGCGCCACCGCAACGCCATCGACGATCATGGCCCCTGCCCGCTGCACCGGATGAGCTTCCGGCCATTGCGGCAGGACGGCGTTGAAACAACGGACGAGGAATTGCCGGGCTGACCCTTGGGATGACTGGCGCAGTCTTGGAACAAGGGCCTGCGCCCTGCGTTTCCCTTTTTGTTATTGACGTCAAAAGCACAGCTGCGGTTTTTCTTGTGCGCGGCGTGCCCCCGGTAACAAACAGCCAGGCGGACGGGTTATAGAATCAAAATCAACATGCACCCGCGATTCCCTCGAAAGGTTTTAAACCGTGTTTTTTGGCTTGATCTTCCTCGCCGCCACAACAGCGACCAGCGTTCCCGCTGCGCAAGAGCCGACCGCGGACGCATTGCAATCGGATCTTCAGACTGCCTATAGCTGTAAGGATATCGATGGCCGAAAGGTCTGGAAGGGCGGGCTTGCCTATTACATCCAGTCGTTCGTCTACGACGACGGGACGCCGGATGATGCGGGCAATATGGCAACCGACGCAGTCCTGCCCGGCGATAACAGCGCAGAGACGATGCAGGAGTTCGAACAGGCCTGCCTGACCATGGCGCCGACGGCAAGCACCAGCAACTAAAAAGCTGGGCGCATCCGGCTGCCGGTGGCTTTTGCTGGACGAGAGGCACATACCAGCTCTCTTCAGCCCACCGTCACAGGCACACCTCTCCCGGCAGGCGGCTTCGCAATAACAAAAAGGCAGGCACAAAAAAGGCCGGCGCGCGCCAGCCTTTTCAAATCTTTATGATGCAGTCGTTCAGTTCAGGCGGGTCTTCACGTCGCCGATCGCCTTGGCGAACAGGGCGGCCTGGGTTGCCGCATCCGACTTTGCCGTGATGACGCTTTCGGCGGCAGCAATGGCGATATCGACGGCGGTGGCGCGAACCGAGTTGATGGCGTCGGTTTCGGCCTGTTTGATCTTCTGTTCCGACAGAGCCGTGCGGCGGGCGACGAATTCGTCGGTCTTCTGCTTGGCTTCGGCAGTCAGCATTTCAGCTTCGCGTTCAGCAGCGGCAACGATGTTGGCAGCTTCGGCTTCGGCTTCCTTGCGCTTGCGCTGGTATTCGACGAGCAGCGCTTGCGCTTCTGCGCGCAGGCGCTTGGCTTCGGCCAGTTCGTTGGTGATGCGGCCAGCGCGCTCGTCGAGCGACTTTGCCAGCATGCCCGGAACCTTCAGGTATACGATGAGAGCGAGGAAAAGCACCAAGCCGACTGTGGCCCAGAATGTGGCCAGTGAGGTCAAATCCATGATGCTCTCCTTACTTCGCCGCTTTGACCGCGGATGCGATCTCGGCCTTCGATACCTTGCCGCCGATCAACTGCTCGACGACGGCGGCCGCAGTTTCCTCGGCGATCGCACCAACGTCGGCCAGAGCCTTCGTCTTGATATCGGCGATACGGGCTTCGGCAGCGGAAATCTTGTTGTTCAGGCTGACTTCGACCGCAGTGCGATCGGCAGTAGCCTTTGCCTTTGCAGCTTCGCGCGCAGTCGATGCGATCGCGTTGCCCTTGGCCTTGGCAGCGGCCAGTTCCTGTTCGTAGGCAGCAATGGCTGCATCCGCCTCTGCCTTCGAGCGGGCGGCATCGTCGAGGTCGCGTGCGATCGTGTCGTTACGCGTCTCAAGAATGCTGCCGATGCGCGGCATGACGACCTTCGACATCAGAAGGTAGAAAAGACCGAAGGTAATCGCCAGCCAGAGAAGCTGCGATGCGAATGTCGAAGTATCGAAGGGCGGGAACACTCCCGAGCCATGTCCGCCTTCATGGGCTACACCGGTTTCGGTGTGGACCTCGCCGGCAGCGGCGTCGTGGGTCTCTGCGCCTTCGGTGGTGGTTGACTGGGCGTATGCCGCGGTCACAAACATGCTCACCTCCAGGTGCACTCAGAAAAGATGCGGGCCGCGACTTGAAACCGCGGCCCTGCCTTCAAGCCGAACTTAGACGGCGAAAAGGAGAAGCAGAGCTACGAGCAGCGAGAAGATGCCCAGAGCTTCCGTAACGGCGAAGCCGAATACGAGACGGCCGAACTGGCTGTCTGCTGCCGACGGGTTGCGCAGGGCGCCCGACAGGTAGCTACCGAAAATGTTGCCGAGGCCGAGAGCCGTGCCGGCCATACCGAGGCAAGCGAGACCTGCGCCGATGTACTTTGCTGCTTCCGCTTCCATGATTTTCTCCTTCGAAATGGTTGTTGCGGCTAATTTTGGTGCCTTGGCCGGTCGAAACCGGCCAGGCCCACGACTTTATTCCTTAGTGTCCGCCCGGATGCACTGCGTCGTTGAGGTACATGCAAGTCAGCACCGCAAAGACATAGGCCTGGAGGAAGGACACGAGGAATTCGAGACCCGTAAGGGCCACGGTCATGATGAGCGGAAGGATCGCACCACCGATGCCCAGCGCGCCGAGGGTTCCGAGCGAGGCGACGAAGCCTGCGAACACTTTCAGCGTGATGTGGCCGGCCAGCATGTTCGCAAAGAGACGAACCGAAAGGCTGATCGGACGGGACAGGAAGGAGATCACTTCGATTGCAATAACCAAAGGCAGAAGGATACCGGGTACGCCAGAGGGCACGAACACATTGAGGAAGCCAAGGCCGTGCTTATAGAAACCGTAGACCAGAACAGTGCCGATGACGAAGAGCGCAAGCGCAAAGGTCACGACGATCTGGCTGGTAACTGTGAAAAAGTAGGGAACCATGCCGAGCATGTTTGCTGTCAGAATGAACATGAACAGCGAGAACACCATCGGGAAGAATTTCATGCCGTGGGAGCCAGCGCCTTCGCGCAGCATCGAGGCGATGAACTCATAGGAAATCTCGGAGACGGACTGCATGCGGCCGGGAACCAGGCTGCGCGTCGACGTCGTGAAGTAGAGGAATGCCGTGGCAACGGCCAGCGTTGCCACCATGAACAGCGATGCATTGGTGAAAGAGAAATCAATACCGCCAATTTCGATCGGAATGATCTTGTTGACCACAAACTGGTGTACCGGATCTACCTTATCGCCTGCCACAGCTGCTCTCTCTCGTTACAAACCGCCAAGGGCGGATATTTCAACCTGCGACAACAGCGCGTTTACGCGTCGTCACTCTTGTTCTTGATGCCCTTGCCCAGCTGATCCGCGGGATGAGGCGTTGCTACCATGCCCGCCGAACGCAAGACGTTCAGCACACCGGCACAAAAACCAAGCAGGAGAAGTATGATCATCCCCCACGGCCCTGTACCCGCAAAATGGTCCAAAAGATAGCCCAGAAGTGCACCGACAATGATGGCCGCCACAAATTCGCTCGAAAGCTTCACGGCGACCCGATAGCCCCTGCGGTTCTCGGCGGCCCGCGCCTCGTCCGCAACATATTTCGGATCTTCCTTGCGCTTTTCAGACAACTCGGAACCGAGGCGTTTCAGCCGATCTTCCAGACCCTCTTTCCGGTTATCCGTCATGTGGCGTCCTCCCTTTTGCTGCCCGTCACGGTGATAAACCATGAGCTCGGTCACACAAAGGCCGGATTTGAAGCCACCGCTCGGCCCGTTCTGAAGTCGGCCGCAACATAGTTTTAGGGGCCTGCATAGTCAAGGCACCTACAGCCCTTGTTAGGGAACAATATTATTCAATAAAAACATTGCCTTACGGGATCGAAGCGAAGGCTTAGCCGGATTCGCGGGGAATCACTTGGAGCTTTGCCGGACCATCACAGGAATGAGTCCGCCCGACCGCTGCCAATATACAAGCTATCAGCTCCATCCGCCGCCATAGGTGCGGTAGAAGATGTGCTTACCGATCTTGGAGACCCGCTTCATCGTTGGACCCCAGTCAGGCTTCACATACGTCGCATGATAGTGCGTCGCAGAACCGACTTCGGGGAACCAGATCTTGCCGGCGGTTACCGCAAGGGCAATTTCCTTGGCCGTCGCCCAAGCGGAGCGCGACCAGACGATATCGGGAATCCGGTCGCAGGCAAACGAGAACTGGCACCGGTTGTACCAACCCTTGTTCTGATAAACGACACCGCAGATCGTCGATGGATAGGCGGGATTGCGGACGCGGTTGAGAATGACCTGGGCGACGGCCGCCTGGCCTTTCAGCGTTTCACCGCGCGATTCGAAATAGATGCCCGATGTCAGGCATTTCTGTTCCGCCTCAGAAAAAACGGTGGCAGGCAGCGGATTGGCGGCCCAGGCATGATCTTCAGGCGCGATATCGGGAATGAAGCGGCCACCGGTGTTGTTTTCCCGCAGGATCGAATCGAACGGCGACTGGCGAGAGTAGTCAGGCTCCGCCGGCGCGTAGGCCGTGGCCAGGATATCGGCCGACTGGTTGGTCACCAGGCTGGCCAGCATCGGCGACATGCCGGGATCAATCTTCGGTGCCTTCTTCTTGTAGAAGGCCGTGGCGATCTTGATTTCCTTGCCCTTGATCTCGGATTTGGAAAAGACCATCCGGTCCTCGGCGTCGAACAAAGGGTCGGTCAACGAGCTGGTGCGCTGCAGGATAGAGCCTGCGGTAAAATCCTTCGGCGGCGTCACCGGCGCCACGGCGATGATGCGGCCCTTCTTGTCCTTGCGATTGACCCGGTCTTCGTCCGTGCGCGGATCGGCCTGTTTCTGCTCGGCGGTCAGAGAGACCTTGCCACCGCCCGGCATGTCGATCCCCGCCCCGTCGCCGATCGCGCCGGTGATGACCGGATCGTTGAAGACCATCTCGACCTCGTGCAGCGAGCCTGCCGGCGAGCGGGTCATGTGCATGCGCCAGCGTTCGCCGCTGCGATTGATACCGGAGAGGAAGGTGGCGAGATCGGAATGGGCGGACACAGAGGGAAAGCCGACGAAGAGACCGATGCCAAGCATCAAGGGGGCAGTCCAGCGCGCAGACGGCAAACCGGACGGGAAACGCAACACTTTACTCTTACGCACCAACCGTACTCCACGCACTGACAGACGCGGGTCTCCATCCGGCAGAAATACCCGGACCGTCTTTCCCCGCGAAAGTGAATCGGACAAGCGATGACGTCGCGCTCAATCGCGCGTTTACCGCTTCAACTGTCATGACAATGAAGCATTAACCTTGATGGTTGGTTAATAAGACCTGCCCGGAATGCGGGGTCTGGAACGCAATACGCCTCCCGGCCATAGGCGCAGGAAGCGTTTTGGTGGCTTGTCCTCGATCAGATGATGACGTGCGAGCCCAGTTCCACCACGCGATTGGTCGGCAGGCGGAAATAGTCGGATGGGTCGATGGCGGCATTGGCAAGGCCGATGAACAGCCTGTCCTGCCAGTGCGGCATACCCGATTGCGCATCCGGCACCAGCTTGCGCCGTCCCAGATAGAACGAGGTCGACATGATGTCGAACTTCAACCCGGTCTTGCGGAACAGGCCGAGCGCCTGCGAGACGTTCTGGGTTTCCATGTAGCCGAAGCGCATTTCCAGCAGGCTGAAGCGCTCCGACAGGCTGCTCGCGGTGACACGCTGGTCCTTGGGCACGATAGGCGTATTCAACGTGCGGATCGTCAGGATGAAGTTCTGCGCGTGGAGCACGTGGTTGTGCTTGATATTGTGTAAGAGCGCTGCCGGCGTCGATTCGGGATCGCTGGTCAGGAAGATCGCCGTTCCCGGCACCGAGACGGGCGCATGTTCGCTCTTGCGCTCGATCGATTTGACGAAGGAGGCGAGCGGGATATCGGTATGCCGCGTCTTGTCATGCAGGATCTTGGTGCCGCGCCGCCATGTCCACATGATGATGATGATGGCGGCCGCGATCAGCACCGGCACATAGCCACCGTCATGGATCTTCAGCATGTTGGCGCCGAAGAAGATCATTTCCAACATGAGAAGCGGCAGCAGGGTGCCAATCGCCAGATAGAGCGGCCACCGCCAGCGCACCCGGACGAACTCATAGGCCAGGAACGTATCGACGACCATCGCGCCGGTGACGGAAATACCGTAGGCGGTCGCCAGCGATTCAGACGAGCCGAAGACGAAGACCAGCAGCATGACGCCGAACATCAACAGCATGTTGACGTTGGGAAGATAAATCTGGCCAGTCTGAGTTTCGGATGTGTGGAAGATCGCCATGCGCGGCAGGAAGCCGAGATGGATCGCCTGGCGGGTCAGCGAGAAGGCGCCGGTGATGACGGCCTGGGCGGCGATGATCGTGGCGCAGGTGGCGAGAATGACGACCGGCAGCAGCGCCCATTCCGGAAACATCAGGTAGAACGGGTCGGACATCGCTTCCGGATGTTTCAGAACCAGAGCGCCCTGCCCCAGATAGTTCAGTGCCAGTGCCGGAAAGACGAGGCCGATCCACGCCCACTGGATGGGCTTGCGGCCGAAATGACCAAGGTCGGCGTAAAGCGCCTCGGCACCGGTGACCGTCAGGAACACCGCGCCGAGCACAACAATGCCGACGTAGCCGGCGTGAATCAAGAAATGAACGGCATAATAGGGATTGAACGCGGCCAGGATGCCGTAGTCATCGGTGATGTGGCTGACGCCGGCGACGGCCAGAACAATGAACCACAGAGCCATGATCGGGCCGAAGAATTTCGACACCGCCGCCGTGCCGCGCGATTGCACGGCAAAGAGCAGGAGCAGGATGACCACCGAGATCGGCACCACATAGGGCGACAGCGCCGGCGTCACCAGTTTCAGGCCTTCGACCGCCGAGAGTACGGACAGGGCGGGCGCGATGATCGCATCGCCGATGAACAGGGCGGCACCTGCGATGCCGAGGAAGAACAGCCGGTTGGCGCGCTTGCTGGAATATTTCATCAAGAGCGCGAGCAGCGACAGCGTGCCGCCTTCGCCGTTGTTGTCGGCGCGCAGCAGGAACAGCACGTATTTCAGGGTGACGATGATGGTCAGCGTCCAGATCATCAGCGAGATCAGGCCGATGATCTCCAGACGGGTCACGCCATCAGCGGAAACCGGGCGCAGGGCTTCGCGAAATGCGTAAAGCGGGCTGGTGCCGATATCGCCATAGACAACGCCGATCGAACCAAGGGACAGAGCCAGAAGCTTCCGTATTTCCTTGTCGCGCGTCCCGGGTTTAGCTGCAGAATGAGACATCTGAATATTTCGGGCTCTCAGAGCCAGCCTTTCCAGCGAAAGAAGTAGTAGGGGACGATGGCCGAAATCACCATGCCGATCACGGCCATGGGATAACCGAACGCCCATTTCAGTTCGGGCATGAAGTCGAAGTTCATGCCGTAGAGCGAAGCGACGAGGGTCGGCGGCAGAAAGACGACCGCTGCGATCGAGAAAATCTTGATGATGGCGTTCTGTTCGACGTTGATCAGCCCAAGGGATGCATCCAAGAGGAAAGTGATGTTTCCCGAAATGAAAGAGGCATGCTCCGACAGCGACTGGATATCGCGCGAAATTGTCCGACAGAGCTCCTTGGTTTCCTTGTTCTCCTGAACCGCCGGGACGGTATAGAGAAATGTCAGGACGCGAGAGAGCGAAGCCAAGCTGTCACGGGTCTTGGCCACCAACCGGTGATGCGACGCCACGTCCATCAGCTTGGCTTCGAGATAATGCGGCGGCCGGCGCTTGCCGACGGGCCGATCCCCGAATACCTGCAACGACAAACCATCGATCCGGGCAACGGCGATCTCGAGGATTTCCGCGGTGCGATCGACGATGGTCTCAAACAGCCGCGTCACCAGAACTGTTCCGGTGGAACAACCGCCAGGAATGCGGTGCATCGCAGCCGTGAACAGATCGAAGGCTTTGGGTTCATCATAGCGGATGGTGATCACCATGCCGCGGGCGAGAACGAAGGCCACATCCGCCAGTTCTGGATGCCCGCTTTCGGCCTTGCAGACGAGCGAGGCGGTCATGAACACTGCGTCCTTCGCCGTATAAAGACGGCTGGAGGGCTCGATGTCCTTCAGGTCGTCGCGGGTCGGCACATCGATGCCGAGGAACCCCTCAACCAGAAGATCTTCGGCCTTGTCCGGACGCAGCATGTCGATCCAGACCACATCGGACGGCAGGGACGTGGGAGGCTGCACCGCGCTGATAACCACGGCTTGCCCATTGTCACGATAGGCAGTGATCATGCTGCGGACCTTGTGCGGGCGCCACCGGCGCAGACGCAGGCTATCACCGCATCGCGGTGGCGACGGACGGTAGCAGGAGCCGGACTATGGCGAACCGGAACCGGCCGGCCGTATAACATCAAAGCTGCGCGCGGCAGATCCATATGGAAACTCTCGTCGTTTACGACAAACCCTCAAACGGTCATCACAGTCATGCGGAGCCCGACGGAGGGCAGCACCGCTGGTGCAGCCTTGCGGATGCGGGGAGGCATATGGAACAAGGCACGCTCAAAATCAATGCAGAAAGTGGCAAAGCGCCACAATGTCGCCCAAAGACTTAACGACGCTCGCCGCCCGAATGTCAACAGCCGCCCTTTTCGGGTCGGGTTTTCCGCAGCCGGCGCGGCAGACATCAGGGGCCGGCTGGTTTCTTCGGCGGGTTACTCGAACACGATGTTCGGCATGGCCCGGGCCTTGTCGCCCTGATGCGCTCCGACCTGCTCCCAGACCTTCCTGGCGATCTCGCGATAGACGCGGGCGATCTCGCTGTCGGGCTCCGACGCGACAACGGGTGTGCCCGCATCGGACGTCTCGCGGATGCCCATGGTCAAAGGCACTTCGCCGAGGAACGGCACGCCGATCCGCTCGGCCTCCTTGCGGGCGCCGCCATGGCCAAAGATATCATAGCGATTGCCGGTATCAGGCGCGATGAAATAGCTCATGTTCTCGACGATGCCGAGCACCGGCACCTCGACCTTGCGGAACATCGCCAATCCCTTGCGGGCATCGATCAAGGCCAGGTCCTGCGGCGTCGAGACGATGACCGCACCGGCCAGCGGCACCTGCTGGGCCATGGTCAGCTGCGCGTCGCCGGTCCCTGGCGGCATATCGACAACCAGCACATCGAGATCGCCCCAGGCGACTTCGCGCAGCATCTGCAGGAGCGCCGACTGGATCATTGGGCCGCGCCAGATCATCGCCACTTCCTCATCAACGAGGAACCCCATCGACATGACCTTGATGCCGTAATTTTCCATCGGCCGGATCATCCGGCCTTCGATCTGCTGCGGCCGGCCAGAAATCTTCAACAGGCGCGGCATCGACGGGCCGTAGATATCGGCATCGAGGATGCCGACGCGCAGGCCATTTGCCTTCAGCGCCAGGGCAAGGTTGACCGAGGTTGTCGACTTGCCGACGCCGCCCTTGCCCGACGCAACCGCAATGATCGCGCCGACACCCGGAATACCGGCTTTCGCCGCAGCCGTGGGTGTCCGCGGCGCGGCGGAAGCTGGTGCGTGACTGTGGCCGGCGTGGGAATGGCCCGGCTGGGAAGGTGCGGCGGCAGGACGCTGGACCGGCGCGGAAGACGAGGCGCCCTTCTTGTCGGCGGTCAGCGCCACCATGGCGCCCTTGACGCCCGGGATATCCTTGACCACGCGCTCTGCTGCGGCACGCAGGGGATCGAGTTCGCGGGCGCGCTCAGCCGGCACTGTAATTGAGAAATAGACTTTGGAATCGGAAATGAAGACATCCGAGACCAGACCCATATCGACGATATTGCCGTCCATATCCGGTCCGCGAACGCCCCTGAGCTTGTCGAGAACCTGTTCCTTGGTCACGTCGGTCATGTCATTCACTTCCTGCCGCCAGCGCGGCTGGTTTGCCCTGCTGTCTCGTCCATGCGTTATGCACTGCCATTCATACCAGTCGCGATAATAGGAGCCCATAAAACGGACCTCTATCATCGAGACTGGGTATTAGATAATCGAGCCGACGTGTTTCGCCAATGCGGCCGCGCAGAAAAACCGGCGCAAAAGCAAAGGCCGCTCTCTGCCTGATGGTGTCCGTACATCCGGGATCACCAGTGGCTGAAAGCGGCCTTGCCTGTCGCGACCTTCTTGGGCGCAGTCCTTATTATAGTCCCCTCTGGACATGCCTTTTACAAAGCAGGAACCGTGCCAGTTTGGGAAAGCCGTTGAAAACCGGCGTTTGGCGATCGGCGCCAGTGCGACGCAACATCAAATCCGGCTAGTTATTGTGCAGTTGCGTTGCACAGCTTGCGGCATTGCCGGATTTTGCGACAAGGACGTTGGCAGAAGGGCGCCGGCAGGCGGCGCCCTTGTTCTTGCTCAAAATTCGTCCCAGCCGTCATTGGCCGGTGCAGCAGCGGCGCCGCCATGTCCCTGGAACGCACCGGCAAGTTTTTGGCCGAGCGAGCGGGCGGGCGACTGGACAGCCGGTGTCGTCACCGAGGCCGGCCGGATGCCCGGCTTTGACAGGGAGGAACTGCGGACGGGAGCGGCGGGTGCCCGGTGCGATCCAGTATCGGCCGCAGCACGGTGCATGCTCGTCTGTGACACCTCGCCAAGCTGGAAATTCGACAGCAGCGTTGTCAGCGCCGAGGCTTCGGCGGCAAGCGTGTGGCTGGCAGCGGTCGATTCCTCGACCATGGCCGCATTCTGCTGCGTGCCCTGATCCATGACGTTGACGGCGCGGTTGATGTCGTTGAGGCCGATCGACTGTTCGCGGGCCGCCTCGACGATCGAGGAGACACGCAGGTTGATTTCATCGACCTCGTGGACGATCACTTCCAGCGCCTTGCCGGCCTGGCCGACCAGTTCGACGCCGGTCTTGACCTGCTGACCGGATTTCGAAATCAAAGCCTTGATTTCCTTGGCCGCATTGGCCGAACGCTGGGCGAGTTCACGCACTTCCTGGGCAACGACGGCAAAGCCCTTGCCTGCATCGCCGGCACGCGCGGCTTCGACACCGGCGTTCAGCGCCAGCAGATTGGTCTGGAAGGCGATTTCGTCGATGACGCCGATGATGCTCGAGATTTCCTGCGACGACGTTTCAATCTGGCCGACGGCATCGATGGCGCTCTTGACGACGGCGCTTGATGTCTGTGCACCCGATTTTGCCTTGGCGACCAGCTGGCCTGCCTCTTCGGCACGCACAGTCGAGTCGCGCACCGAGGCGGTGATCTGGTCGAGCGCTGCGGCCGTTTCCTCGACGGAGGCAGCCTGCTGTTCGGTGCGCTTGGCCAGATCATCGGCCGAGGAGCGGATTTCGGCCGAGCCGGCCTGAATGCCGAGTGCATTGTTGCCGACCGATTGCAGGGTCTGCTGCAGGGTGCTCATCGAACTGTTGAAGTCTACACGCAGTGCATCGAGCGAGCCGATGAACGGCGTCATCAGGCGGAACGTCACGTCGCCATCGGCCAGCCGCTGCAGGCCCGTGCCGAGTTCAGTGACGGCAAAGCGCATCTGGCGCTCGTTTTCCTGCGTCTCTGCGGCGCGGCGCTGGCGTTCTTCCTCGCTGAGCGTGCGGGTTTCAGCGGCTTCGGTCTCAAGACGCTGCTTGGCGATTGTCGCGTCACGCAGAATGGCAAGTGACCGGGCCATGTCGCCGATCTCGTCGTTGCGCTCGGCATCGGCAATGGCGATGCCGGTATTGCCCCGGGCGATTTCGCCGGTTGCATTGACGATGGCTTCAAGGCGGCGGCGGAAGCGGTTGGAGATCAAGACGCCAAGCAGCACCAGCAGAACGGAGGCGACACCGATAATGATGACGGAAATCCAGGCCATGCGCGTCAGATAGGCAAAGACTGTCGATTTCGGAACAGAGACGATCGCGTACCAGGCGGTATCCGGCAACAACTGCACGGGGACGGCCACGGAAAGGAAATCCGTTCCATCCTCGCCGACGACCTCGACCGGCTTTCCCGGGTTTTCAATCATCTTTTGCCATGCGGCGGCATCGACGCTGCTATCCTTGAACGCCTTGCCGAGATTGTCGGCGTTGACGTGACTGAGGAAATGTCCGCCTTGCGAGACGAGAGCGACATTGCCATCGCCGAGCGGCTTCATGTCGGCCAGTTTCGATGTCAGGCTGTCGAGCGCGATATCGATACCGGTAACGCCGAGTGGCTTGCCATCGACGGTGACGGGACCGACCAGCGTGGTCATCATCACATCCTTGCCGTCGACCGCATATTTATAGGGCTCGATCACCACCATCTTCTGTGCCTTGAAAGGCAGCTGATAGTAATCGCCCGGCCCAGGCTTGTCGTAGTCCGTGAGCGGCGTCACATCGATCTTGCCACCCGAACGCACCCAGTAGGGGACATAGCGACCGGTAGCGTCATGTCCCGGCTTGTTGACATAGTCTGCATCCTTGCCGTCGAAGGCGTTCGGCTCCCATCCGCTCCAGACACCGAGCGCGAAAGGACTGTCCTCGAGAGCCTTTCGCATCATTGCATCGGCGGAGGTACGATTTGCCGCCCCGGATGTCTCAAGCGCTGAAAAAACGCTCTGGAAGGTCGCGACGAGCTGCAGTCCTTGCGACATCTGCGCCTTCAGATCGGCGGCCGTCAGGGCGGCTGCGGCGTTCATTTCATCGACGCTGCGGCGTTTGACTTCGGAATAGGAGATCCAGAACAGGGTGCCCGCAGTCACCACCGTGGCAAAGAGCCCGGTCGCCACAACGGAGAATATATTACGGGAGGTCGCAGTCTTGAACAGCATCTCGTATCCTCGCAAGCGCGACGGCAACGGGCGAATGCCTCACGTGTTGCTACGTCACATGAATATCATTTTTGGAAAAAGGTGCGGAGGATAGCATTCATGCGGCAGTACAATGCGCCTTTCCAGACGAACGATGCCGGCAATGTAAAAAGCGTTTCACGATCCCTCCCCGATGATGATCGAAGACAGGAGTGTTTACGCACCCTCCCAGTGAAATCATTTCACCGGTAGTAAAGGTGCGCTGCAAATCTTAATGTTCATCTAAAATGCCAGCAATAATCGCAATCGCTGCTTAATTCTTCACCGGCAGCCGAAGAACTGCACTCAGCTAATGTAGCCTTTCTTCATGGCCTTGACGACAGCTTGCGTGCGGTTGACCGCATCCAGCTTCTTGCTGACATGATTGAGGTAATGATTGACCGTGTGCTCGGACAGGCCAAGTATCCCGGCGATCTCCGAACTTGTCTTGCCCGCGGCGGTCCAATTGAGACATTGGATTTCACGCTCCGACAGGGCGACGGGGGCGCCCTTCCAAAACGAGCCGATTTCCGTCAGGCGATTGTAGATGTGAATTGCGATCATCTGCAGTTCCATCATCGCAGACATCGCCAGATCGGCGCGTTTTCCCATCCAGACGACGGTGGCCCGGCTGCCATCGGCATCATGAACAGGGAAATAGTTGGCCTGGAAAATACCGTGTTCACGCAGCATGGCGATATAGTCGTTCGTCTGGGGAGACCGGCCGCTTTCCTTTTCCCAATCCTCGACCGTCAACTGGAAGGGCGTTGTGGTTTCCCGCAACCGGCGGATACCGGTCGACTGCTTGAGCAGGGAGATACTGTCGTATTTGTTGACGAGATCTGCCGGGATATTGGACAGGATCGAAGCGCTTGCGAGTTTTTCTGTATCGAAGGAAGGAACCATGCAGATCAGAAACGTCTTGAAACCGAATGCCTGCGTCGTCTTCTTCATGTAGCGGATCGCGTCGAACTGCGTTTCCAGTCCAGCGATTTCCGACGCGAAATCGCCACCCCGCGGCAGCTCTTTTTCAACCGTTTCTGACATTAAAGTATCGCGCATTCACAAACTCCACCGCACTGGCACGTGCGTTGCCGGGCAAGCTGGCCCCCGTTTTGGCGGTATTGCATCCTGGGCATCATGCCGGCTTCCTGCTCGCATTCATAAACATTTCTCAACTGATCAGCCCGGCACGTATCGCCTTTGCCACGGTCTGCACACGATTGACGGAATCGAGTTTGCGCGTCGCGCGGCTAAGGTAGTGATTGACGGTGTATTCTGAAAGATCCAGAATTTTCGCCATTTCGATGGTGGTCTTGCCGGCCGCGGCCCAATGCAGACATTCGATTTCGCGGCGCGACAGCACGACAGGACCCCGGTTGCGCATTTCCTTCATCTCGCTCAACCGGCTGAACAGATATCCAGCCATGAACGTCAACTCCTTCAACTCGCCAGAACTGACGGCCTCGCGATTGCCGCCGAAGGCGACAGCGCCACGGGTTCCCTGCACATCGTGGACCGGAATATAGACGCCGCGCTTCAGGTTGACGCGCTCGAACAGGTTCAGCACCGCGTTGCCCTTGCCATCCGAACGGCGGCGGGAATCCTGCGCTGTATCATAAGTAAACGGCACCGTGCTGCGCCGCAGGCGCTCGATAACCGGACTGCCGGCCATCATGCTGGCGGCATCATAGGCCGCGATAAAATCCTGCGGCCAGTTTGTCATAACAACCGATTCAGACAGGCTGCCGCATGTTTTTCCCGGCACGACCATCACCAGGAAACCCTGGAACCCATAAGCGCGCGAAACCTGCTCCAATGCTTGGCGAACGTCCGATGCCCGTGTCATAGCCTCGACCATCCGCGGATTGGCGGAAAGCGCTATGGGCGATAGATGACCGCTGAAATCGACCATTCTCTACTTCTTCCGGGCTCACAACTATTTTGGTTCGACGTTTGCGAGAGCCTCTTTCGCCGCCTCCCAAAAGGCATTCCGTTACCGATTGGACCCTGGCAAGGCCCATTTCGAAAGATGAAATCGAACATCGGCAGGCACAGAATCTGATCTGCTGAAGCTATAGACCCGTTCTCCCCGCGTCCAGTCGATTTGCCTAAATAACCGAAACGGACTTACCAAAGTCTATCGCCCCGGCCCCAGCCGAACGTCCACGTCCTCACTGATGGCCATCGCAGCCTGACGCACCGGGCCGGCCCAGATTTCCAACTGCTCCATCGTCACCCGGTAGGCCGGTCCTGTCACAGATATACCAGCGACGAGATCAAACCCGGCATCATGGATTGGTGCTGCAACACAGCGGATGTCTGCTTCATGTTCTTCACGATCAAAGGCATATCCCCGCAACCGCGCGTCGTCCAGATCGCGCACCAAAGAGGCGACCGAAAGATGTGTATTGGCCGTAAAGCGGTGGAATTCCAGCTTTCCCAGCACATCGCCGAGCCTGGCCACAGGTAAAACGGAGAGCGCCGCCTTACCAAGCCCCGTACAATACACGGGCGATGCATTGCCGATCTGCGATTGCATCCGCACCGTCTGGCGGCTTTCCACCTTGTCGACATAGATGATTTCGGTACCGCGCAACACGCCGAGATGAACCGTCTCGCCGGTTTCTTCATGCAGCCTGCGCAGATGTGGCGCTGCAACGGCGCGGAACTGGTTCTTCGACCAGGACCTGTAGGCAAATTTCAACAGGCGCAGGCCAGGCTCGTAGCAGAGATCGCGCCCCTGCGTCAGCAGCCCCTCTTCGACGAGATGGGAGAGCTGCCTGTGCAGGGTGCCGCGCGGCTGGCCGGACAAAGCCAGAATATCGCTGAACCGCAGCGGCTGGTCGGCTGTCACGACTGTCTCCAGCACGGAAAGAACCTTGCCCAGCGTGCCCGTCCCGCTATTGTGCGCAGAAGCGGACGAAGAAATATCCGGTCGATCCCGTTCCATCATGCCTGTCCAATTGCCGCACGCCATTTGCCGAACGCCGGGGGCTTCGACCTTGACAAGCCAACACCTCCAGCGTGATAATTCCAAATAGTAAGAGACAGTTCCAAATAATGGAACAGCAAAGATAGAAAAGCAAGCTGGCTTCACATGGCTTGCATCCGGGAGAGCACACCAGCATGGCCTTTCCAGCCGCGCAATTTCACGACCTCAAAGGGCGTGGCGTCCTGATCACCGGCGGTGGATCGGGCATCGGGGCCGTTCTTGTCGAGGGCTTTGCCCGGCAGGGCGCACGTGTCGCCTTTATCGACATTGCGGAGGCCGATAGCTTGGCGCTGGTGGCACGGCTTGCGCCCGTTGTCGATCACGCCCCGATTTTCATTCAGGCAGATCTGCGCGACATTGCGGCGATAAAATCTGCCGTTGATCAGGCCGCCGATGCGATTGGCTCTCTCAGCGTTCTTATCAACAATGCCGCACGCGACGACCGTCAACCGCTTGAGGACGTGACCGAAGCGAGCTGGGACGAGAGCCAGGCGGTCAATCTGCGCCATGTCTTCTTTGCCTGCCAGGCCGCCGCCCCGCACATGCAACGGGCCGGTGGCGGCTCGATCATCAATTTTTCGTCGATCGCTTTCATGCTCAACATGGGTGAGATACCAGCGTACGCGACCGCCAAGGCCGGTATCGTCGGCCTGACCAAATCGCTGGCCGGCAAGCTCGGCCCGGACAATATCCGCGTCAATGCGGTGCTACCGGGCATGGTGGTGACCGAACGGCAGAAAAAACTCTGGGTCAGCGATGCCGCGATTGCCGGCATGATCGAAAAACAATGCCTGAAGCACATGCTCATTGCAGACGACATGGTTGGCCCCTGCCTCTATCTCGCCTCCGACTGTTCGGCGCGGATGACAGCGCAGGCCATGATCATCGACGGAGGAATATTCTGATGACGGCAGCATCCTATGCGGCAGTGGACTGGGGAACCTCGAGTTTCCGCCTGTGGGTCATCAGCGAAAGCGGGGAGATCCTTGCCGAACGCCGCAGCGGCGAAGGCATGACGACAGCCACCAAGACCGGCTTTTCCGCCATCCTCGAATCCCATCTTGCTGCTGTTGCAGCACCTCCGCATCTGCCGGTGATTGTCTGCGGCATGGCGGGTGCCCGTCAGGGCTGGGTCGAGGCAGGCTATCTCGATACGCCGGCTCCGCTCAGCGCCATCGTCAAGGCGGCCGTCACCGTGCCCGACACCAACCGGGATATCCGCATCCTGCCCGGCCTTGCCCAGCGCAACGAAGACGCGCCCGATGTGATCCGCGGCGAGGAAACCCAGCTGCTCGGCGCCATATCGCAACTCGGCAATGGCAGTCATCTGATCTGCATGCCGGGCACGCACAGCAAGTGGGTGCGCGTCACCGGCGGCATCGTCGATGGTTTTTCGACCTTCATGACCGGCGAACTGTTCGACGTCATCGCCAAGCACTCGATCCTCAGCCATGCCCTTGCCGATGCCGGCGCCTTTGCCAATGATGACCCGGCTTTTCTCGGTGCGGTTGCCAAGGCCGTCAAAACTCCAGCCCTTGCCACCAATCTGGTCTTTACGGTGCGCAGCGGCCAGTTGCTGCATGGGCTGTCTGCCAATGATGCCAAGGCCCGGCTGTCCGGAACCCTGATCGGCCTCGAAATTGCCGGCGCGCTGGCCACGGCAAAGCCCGGAAGCAGCGTTTGCCTCGTTGCGTCCGGAGCGCTTGCCGGTCTTTATCAATCGGCCCTGTCAGCGCTCGACCTTACTCCCGTTACCGTCGATGCCGATGCCGCCGTTCGCCAGGGTCTCGCCGCCGCCGCCAACGCCATCTGGCCTGCCTGAAGCCACTCGCCTATTCAAAGAAAGAACAGTCATGACCCGCATCCCTTTCCCGCCGATGAAATATCCGCTGATCGCCATCCTGCGTGGTCTGAAGCCGGAGGAAACCCAGGGCGTGGTCGGCGCACTGCTCGAAGCCGGGTTTACCGCCATCGAGATCCCGCTCAATTCGCCTGATCCCTTCCGTTCGATCGAGATTGCCGTGAAGATGGCGCCCGCCAACTGCCTGATCGGCGCCGGGACTGTGTTGACCACCGAGCAGGTGGAAAAGCTCGACGGCGTCGGGGGCAAGCTGATGGTCAGCCCGAATGTCGAGACAGACGTGATCGCGCTTGCGGCCGCCCGTGGCATGGTCACCATGCCCGGCGTGCTCACCCCCACCGAAGCGCTGGCCGCCGCCCATGCCGGCGCAACGGGTCTGAAATTCTTTCCCGCCAGCGTGCTTGGCCCGGCCGGCATCGCGGCCATCCGGACCATCCTGCCGCCAGACCTGGAAATCGCCGCCGTCGGCGGCGTTTCCGACACCAATTTCGGCGATTATGCCAAGATCGGCATCAAGAGCTTCGGCCTCGGTTCCAGCCTGTACAAGGCCGGCATGAGCGCTGCCGAGGTCGCCGAGCGGGCGCAGGTGACCATCAAGGCTTATGACGCAGTGTACGGGGCATGAGCATGAGCGAAACAATTCCCTTTTCCGGCAGGATCCTCAGCGACCTGACACTCGAACTCGGCGAAGGCCCGGCCTTCGATCCGGCCACCGGCACCGCCTGGTGGTTCAATATCAAGGGCCGCGAGCTGCATGAACTGCATCTGGAAAGCGGCCGGAAAACCCTGCATGTCCTGCCCTTCATGGGTAGCGTGCTCGCCGTCATCGATCCGCTGAGGCAGCTGATCGCGTCGGATCGCGGCCTGTTCATCCGTGATACCAAAACCGGGGAGCTGACCGCCTACGCAGCGCTGGAAAGCAATCCGGGCAACCGCTCCAATGACGGCCGCGTGCATCCGTCCGGCAGCCTTTGGGTCAGCACCATGGGCCGCAAGGCCGAAAAGGAAGCCGGCGCGATCTATCACGTCGCCAAGGGCGTGGTGACACGGCTTTACGGTGGCGTCAGCATTCCGAACGGCATCTGCTTTTCGCCGGATGGCAGCATCGGCTATTTCGTCGATTCCGCCATCAATCATATCATGCGGGTCGATCTCGATACGGCCACAGGCCTGCCGACCGGTGAGGCAACGGTATTCAGCGACCAGAGCGGCAATCCCGGCGATGTCGACGGCTCGGTCTGCGACGCCGACGGGCTGATCTGGAATGCCCGCTGGGGCCAGGGTGCCGTCGATGTCTACACGCCGGACGGTACGCGGATTGCCCGCCACGCCGTGCCCGCCACCCAGTCCAGTTGCCCCGCGTTTATCGGCGCCAAGGCAGACCGGCTACTGGTAACTTCCGCCTGGCAGGACATGGATGACGCGGCCCGTAAAGCCGATCCGAATGCAGGCAAGACGTTTGAGCTCGGTATTACCGTCAAAGGCCGTTTCGAACCGGTTTATCAGCTCTGAAGGCTGGGGGAGGCTGCACAAAAGCCAAAACTGACAGACGAATGAAAAGCCGGGTTCAATGCCCGGCTTTGCCATTCCGTAATTTATCGCCCCGCAAGTTCGCGCGGCTACGCATCAGCTATTCGCCACGGCGGGTCTTTTCTGTTCGCGCCGGCA
The DNA here is from genome assembly GCF_049897905.1 of Pararhizobium sp. PWRC1-1. NCBI lineage: Bacteria > Pseudomonadati > Pseudomonadota > Alphaproteobacteria > Hyphomicrobiales > Rhizobiaceae > Pararhizobium > Pararhizobium sp. PWRC1-1. The sequence continues at coordinate 180,635 of NZ_JAFCXE010000006.1, forward strand.
AAATACAGCACTATCCGGTTGCCGCCAGGATCGAACAGCTCAGCCTCCCGCCAAAGCCAGCTCTTGTCTTCCGGCGGACCAGAGAACGTGATTCCGGATTGCGCCAGACGACGCACCGTTTCATCCAGATCGTCGCACTCAAAGTAGACAGTTGTTCCGCTGCCGGTGTTTGCGCCCTGATGCAGGGAAAACGTGCTGTCACTGTCCGGGCAGGAAAAGCGGACATAGTGCGGCCGTGCATCGACGATCGGCTTTAGCCCAAGCGCACGATAAAAGTGCCAACTTTTGTCGAGATCCGGCATCGTCACCGTCACCTGGTTCAAACGCATCGCCCAAATCCTTATCTGTTTTTGCCTGCGGGCAGCTTCCGTCACTCGCTTATAAAACGAAAAGTTCCCTCTCCAATTGCATAATTTTTTACGGAACCACTCCTAGCCTACCACGTTGTGTCTGCATCACCGGTGCGGCGGCAAGATTTTGCATGCCGCGCTTTGATCGACAAAAAGAACGAAAAGGTAGGTTCACAATGACCAAGAAACTCGTGACTTCCGTCGCTGCAGGTGCACTTTTTGCAGGCGTAACCATCTTCGCACCAATGGGCTTTGCTCAGGAAACCACCCAGCCTTCGGCACAGCCGCAGACCATGGAAACGCCGATGACCGGCGAACAGCCTGCCGACGCTATGAAGAAGCCGATGGACCAAGCAGCCGCAACTGCGCCTGCGTCTGGCGCCGGTTACCTGACCGAACAGGGCGCCGACCAGATCGCCGCCAGCACCTATATCGGCCAGTCCGTTTACAATGCTTCGGATGAAAGCATTGGCGAGATCAACGACGTGATCTTTACCAAGGACGGCTCGGTTGAAGCGGCTGTCATCGGCGTCGGCGGCTTCCTCGGTATCGGCGAAAAGAACGTTGCCGTTCCGCTCGATACGATCGCCGTCGCCGATGTGCCGAATTCCGACGACCTGAAGCTGACCACGGCGGAAACCGCCGATACGCTGAAGGCCGCACCGGAATTCAAAACCAAGTCGCAGCAGGTTGCGGAAAAGAATGCCAATGCCCCGGTCGATACGACAACCACGTCGGCCACGAGCCCAGCGACCCCGGCAACGGAAGTCAAGCCGGCTCAGTAATCTGCGGCAGGACAGCAACAGGCTGAACAGTTATATTACATTGCGAAGGCGCTACCGCGAGGTGGCGCCTTTTGCTGTTGCAATTGTTTGGCGATTGTTGGGCTGACGAAAGTGACCTCTCCAGCCTCCGTCTTCCTCGCCCTTGTGGCGGGATTCAGCGACCCGACTTCCGTCGGATCGAAAGACTGTTTTCACCCACAGGAATGACCGGAATTTGGCTGCGATTTTAGGCCCGTAAAGACCTCTCGGTGTCAAAAGATCGAACTGTCAGCCGTTCGACTGCGATACATCAAGTCCTTTCTTTGTTGGTCAGAACAGCACCCCGTACCGCAGCGCGTCATAAATTCCCGCATGGATATTGCGGCTGGCGACTGCGTCGCCGATGCGGAACAGGTCGAACTCTCCGTCGGGATTTCGTATCTTGATCGGGTTTTCCTGGCGGATCAGGGCCTTGTAATCCACCGCACCCAGATTGCGCGACAGGGGTTTCAGCTCGAGATAGAGGTCGGCCATCGGCAGGGTGCCGTGCTCGACAACAACCTGGGCGACGCGGCGTTCGACCGAAGCATGTTCCGAATAGTCCGAGCCCAGCACCGCCACCAGCTGATTGCCCTCGCGGCGGACGGATTTAAGCCTTGTGTTGATCGTCACCCGCACATTCTTTTCCGCAAAGGCCTTGGCATAGGGCACATGGTTCATGCCGCCGATTTCCGGCGCGAACATGCGTTCCGGCGAGACGATCTCCAGCTCGGCACCGGTGGCCGCGATCATTTCCGCTGCCGTCATGCCGGTATGGGCGCCATTGTCGTCGTAGAGCAGGACCGGACCTTCCGGTTTGATGGCGCCGGCGATGATATCCCAACTGGAGACCACCAGGTCGTCGCCCGCTTCCAGCAGCGGATTTTGCGCGATGCCGCCGGTGGCGATGACGACCAGATCGGGTTTTCGCTCCAGAATGTCGGCCGCTTCGGCAAAGACATTGTAATGGATGGGAACGCCCAGCCGCTCCAACTCGGACAAACGCCAGTCGACGATGCCGATCATTTCCTTTCGGCGCGGATTGCGGGCGGCCAAAAGGATCTGGCCACCGGCCTCGCCGGTCGCCTCCAATATCTCAACCGGATGACCACGTTCGGCCAGTACCCGGGCCGCCTCCAGCCCTGCTGGTCCGGCGCCGACCACGACCACCTTTCGCAGTGGCCCGGTTGTCTTGGAAATCACATGCGGGATGGCCGCCTCGCGGCCTGTGGCCGCATTGTGAATACAGAGTGCACCGCCGCCTTCATAGATACGATCAAGACAGTAGGTGGCACCGACGCAGGGACGTATCTGGTTTTCGCGGCCCTCGATGATTTTCCTGACGATTTGCGGATCAGCGATATGGGCGCGCGTCATGCCGACCATATCAAGCTTGCCCTCGGCGATCGCATGGCGCGCGGTGGCGACATCGGCGATGCGGGCGGCGTGGAAAACCGGGAATTTGGTGGCAGCTCGGACATCGCCGGCGAAATCGAGATGCGGCGATGAGGCCATGCCCTGGATCGGGATGACATTGGTCAGATGCGCATCATGGTCGATATGGCCGCGGATGATGTTGAGGAAATCGACCTTGCCGGAACCGGCGAGCCGCCGGGCGATTTCGACGCCCTCCTGCTTCGAAAGTCCGATATCCCATTGCTCGTCGGCCACCATCCGGATGCCGACGATGAAATCCGGCCCGACGGCCTTGCGCACGGCATCGAGCACCATGTCGGAAAAGCGCATGCGGTTATCGAGCGAACCGCCATACTCGTCGTCGCGGTGGTTGGTGGCAGGAGACCAGAAGCCGTCCATCAGATGGCCATAGGCTTCAAACTCGATGCCATCCAGCCCCGCCGCCTGCATGCGCTGCGCAGCACTGGCATAGTCACCGACAATGCGCTCGATATCCCAGTCCTCGATCTCTTTGGGAAAGGCGCGGTGGGCGGCTTCGCGCACCGGCGATGGCGACAGCACCGGCAGCCAGTCCCCCTTGTTCCAGCCGGTGCGGCGGCCGAGATGGGTCAACTGGATCATCACGGCTGCGCCGTGTTCATGACAGTCATCAGTGATGCTCTTCAGCCACGGCACGATCTCGTCGGAATAGGCATGGAGATTGCCGAAGGCGGGCGGCGAATCCTCCGAGACGATCGCCGAGCCCGCCGTCATGGTCAGCGCGATGCCGCCTTTGGCCTTTTCAAGATGATAGAGCCGGTAGCGGTCCTTCGGCATGCCGTCTTCGGAATAGGCCGGCTCATGCGAGGTCGACATGATCCGGTTTTTCAGCGTCAGATGCTTGAGCTGGTAGGGCTGGAGAAGCGGGTCTTTTGTGTCGATCATGATCTCGGGGCTCAATTTACAAATGTCATGCTGTCATACCCCTCACCAAGCGCGCCCAAGCACTCAGCTTCGCTTCGTGCGGGCTTGCTATCCTCTCCCGCAAGGGGAGAGGGAAAACTGAGGCGCCCTGCGCAGACCTTCCTCTCCCCTTGCGGGAGAGGATACGAAGGCCGCGAGAGGCGAAGCCGATCGCTTGGCCGAAGTTGGTGAGGGGTGAACCCTCCCTCCCCTCAATACCAGGCATCCGCCATGCCGTTCTTGCGTTTCGTCATATACTCCGTCAACGCCTCGTCGATTGCCACGTCCAGAGGCGGCGCTTCATATTCGGCCAGCGTCTTTTTCCAGCGTTTGTTGGCGCGCGCCGCCATGTCGGTCGAGCCGCCCTCCTCGCTCCACTTCTCGAACGGCTCGTTGTCGGACAGGCCTGAATCCCAGAATGCCGTCTGGTAGTTGCGCATCGTGTGGTCGCAGCCGAGAAAATGGCTGCCGGGCCCGACCTGCAGGAAGGCATCCATGGCGAGCGTATTGTCGTCCACCACCACGCCTGCGAGGTAGGAATGCAGCGCGCCGCAGAAATCCGTGTCCATGACGAATTTTTCGTACGACATGGCGAGCAGCCCATCGAGGAAGCCGGCGGAATGCAGGATGAAATTGGCGCCGCAATGCACTGCAGACAGCATCGACATGACGCCCTCCTGCATCGCCTGGCCGTCCGGCAGCTTCGAATTGGAGAAATTGCCGGCGCAGCGCAGCGGCAGTTTCAGCCGCCGGGCGAGCTGGCCGATGACCATCGAGCCGATCGCCGGCTCCGGCGTCCCGAAGGTGGGAGAGCCCGAGCGCAGCGACATCGAGGAGAGGAAATTTCCAAAAATCACCGGCGCGCCCTTGCGCTCCAGCTGCGTCAGCGCACAGCCGGCCAGCGTCTCGGCATAGGATTGGGCGATGGCCCCGGCATTGGTGACCGGACCCATGGCACCGCCGAGAATGAACGGCACGATGACCGCCGCCTGGTTGGCGCGGGCATAGGCACGCAGCGATCTGGTCATGGTGCCGTCCCAGACCAGCGGCGAGTTGACGTTGACATTGCCGAGGATGACACAGTTGCGATCGACGAAATCGCGGCCGAAAACGATCCGCGCCATATCGATCGAATCCTCTGCCCGGTCTTCCGCCGTGATCGAGCCCATGAAGGCGCGGTCGGAATATTTGATATGGCTATAGACCATGTCGAGATGGCGCTTGTTGACCGGCACGTCGACCGGCTCGCAGATCGTGCCGCCGGAATGATGCAGCCACGGGCTCGACTGGGCCAGCTTGATGAAGTTGCGGAAATCCTCCAGCGTGCCGTAGCGGCGGCCGTTGTCGAGGTCCATGACGAAGGGCGAACCGTAGGCTGGGGAAAAGACGACGTTCTTGCCGCCGATCTCGACATTATGAGCGGGATTGCGGGCATGCTGGGTGAACTGGGCCGGTGCAGTCGAGACGATCTCGTTCAGCATGCCCGGCTCAAAGCGCACCAGCAGACCATCGACCTTGGCCCCTGCCCGCTTGCAGTGATCCAGCGAGGCCGGATCGTCGCGAAACTCGATGCCGACTTCGCTAAGGATCCGGTCGGCAACGCGTTCGATCTTTTGAAGGTTGTCTTCGCTGAGGATGTCATAGGTCGGGATGTTGCGGGCGATATAGGGAATGCCGACGATCTTCGCCGCATTGTCACGCCGGGCCGTGCGGCCGGGCCGTGCGCGTCTTACCGGATCTGCTTCAGTAGCCAAGAGCGTTTCCATATGATGCCTCCCCTTTTCCCAATCGAGGCTAGTCGTGAAAAAGCCCAGTGTAACGCTGGAAAAATTAGAGGCATGATATAAGCTGGACTTATGGAAACCCTGCGCCGCCTCCTGCCCTCCGCCTCCAGCCTGATCGTCTTCGAGGCGTCCGGGCGGCATCAGAATTTCACCCGTGCGGCTAAAGAGCTGGCGATGACGCAGGCCGCCGTCTCCTATGCCATTCGCGGGCTGGAAGAACAGCTCGGCGTGCCGCTGTTTCACCGGGTGCATCGGGCAGTGCAATTGACCGAAGCGGGCGAAAAATTCCATGCCGACGTCTCGCTCGGCCTGTCTCGCATCCAGAAATCCGCCGAGGAAATCCGCGCCAAACGCCGCGAGACCAATGTGACGCTCGCCGCTTCGACCGCTTTTGCTTCGATGTGGATGCTGCCGCGGCTGACGAAACTGCGCGAGGACCTGCCCGAAATCGACCTGCGCATCCAGACCAGCGTGCGCGATCTCGATCTGGAGGAAGAGCCGATCCCGCTTGCCATTCGCGGCGGCGGCGATCCGGCCCACTGGCCACGCTATCATACGGCACTTTTGGCACCCGAGGTGATCTGCGCGGTTGCATCGCCCGCCTTCGTCGAGGCCAACGGCATGCCGCAACGGCCGGCTGATCTTTTGAAACATCCGCTGATCCATCTGGAGGAGCCGGTGAGACAGGCTTACAGCTGGCAGGAATGGTTTGCCAGCGCCGGTGTATCCTATCCCGCCAAGGCGCGGCGGCTGACATTGAATGATTATGTTCTGGTGGTCCAGGCCGTGCTCGCCGGCGAAGGGATTGCGCTTGGATGGAACCATGTGATCGAACGGCAGGTCCGCTCGGGCGCGCTGGTTCCGGTCGGCAATCATGTGCTGAAGACGGATCTAGCCTTCTACGTTGTCTGGCCGCGATCGCGCGAGCTCAATCTTCAGGCACGCCGCGTGCGCGACTGGCTGCTGGAGGAAGGACGCCGGGAACGGGAGGGCTGAGGCAGAGGTCTCAGACCGCGACGGAGAGCGCCGGGCCGGCTTCGTGATAATTCTCGGCGAGATAACGCAGCGTCGTGACGGAATCAGCCGGCTTGCCGTAGAAATAGCCCTGCCCCATGCCGCAGCCGAGCCCCTTCAGCTTCATGGCTTCCGAGAAATCCTCGATACCTTCGGCGACGACTTCGAGGTTGAGACCATCGCACATGGCGATGATCGCCTTGACGATATGTTCGGATGCCCGGTCGGCGGAAATGCGCGAGACGAAGGCACGGTCGACCTTGACCTTGTCGAAGGAGAAATCTCTCAAACGCCCGAGGCTCGACTGGCCCGTACCGAAATCGTCGAGCGAGATGCGAACCCCGGCAGCGCGAAGTTCGGTGACGATCTTTTGCGCCACGTCAGCATCCGTCATCACGGCCGTCTCGGTGATTTCCAGTTCCAGCCGGCGCGGATCCAGGCCGACCTGCTGGATGATCGACAGGACATTGGTGCTGGTCGATGGGTCCATCAGCTGGGCCGATGACAGATTGAAGGATAAAAACAGTTCCTTCGGCCAGAGCAGTGCGGTCTCTGCCGCCTTGCGCAGCAGCGTCTCGGACAGCGAATCGATGAAGCCGCGCTCTTCGGCCAGCGGCACGAAAACAGCCGGCGAGACATAACCGAGATCCGGATCGCACCAGCGGGCCAGCGCCTCGAAACCGACGACCGTGTCGTTCTTCAGGCTGACGATCGGCTGGAAATGGACATCGACCTCATCGGCAATGATGGCATTGCGCAGCGCCTGTTCGAGCTGGGTCGCGCGCTTCATCTCCTGGGCAATTTCCTTGGAATAGACGGTGATCTGGCCACGCCCGCGCCGTTTGGAGCGATAGAGGGCCGTGTCGGCGCTTTTCAGCAGGTCCTCGAATTCCTCGCCGGCGAAGGGATAAACGGCAAAACCGAAGGATGCAGACAGGCGAACATTGCGCTCGCCGAGATCGAAGGGCGCCGACAGCACCTCTTTCAGCATATGGCCGATCTTTTCGGCAGCCTTGCGCTCGAACACCAGCGGCAACACGAAGGCGAACTCGTCGCCGCCGGCGCGGATCACGGTGGCGCCATCCGGGACGCATGCAAGCAGCCGGTTTGCAACCTGGCAGAGGATTTCATCACCGGCCTCGGGGCCGAAGAGATCGTTGATCGGCTTGAACCCGTCGAGATTAGCAAGGCCGATCGTGAACGGCGCGGGATCACTGGCGCGATCGGCGGCGATTTCGCGTACCTTGTCCCGCAATCTATAGGAATTGCCCAATCCGGTCAGCGGATCGGTATAGGCCATTGCATGCAAATCATTCCGGCTGATGTGCTGAGACGGTGTTTCAGCAGAATTCATAAACGCATTCCCAGGATTGGATTCAAGGCAGTGTCAGGAACAGACGATGGGCATGGAGGGTTAAGATTTCGAAAGCGCCTCTTCCTCTCTTTCCGCATCCTTCTCCCTAATTCTAGGGAGTTGACATCAGTAGGGTTCAAACCTGTGTTCCTGCTTGCCTTTCCCGGGCTGTTTCAGGGCCATTCGAACAGATCGGGGCGTCAACCCGTCATACGCTCGGCTTTGGTGTTGACGAACTTGCGATAGACGGCCTCGATCATGTCCGGACTGATCGGCTTGGTGATGTAATCGTCCATGCCGGCCAGCTTGCTCTGTTCGATATCGATATCGAGCGCCTGCGCCGTGACGGCAATGATCGGCGTCTGGAAGACTGCATTTTTCTCAAGAGCGCGGATGGCGCGCGTCGCATCAAATCCGTTCATCACCGGCATCGAGACATCCATCAGCACCAGATTTGGCCGGTATTGCTGCCAGAACTTGACAGCTTCCTCGCCGTTGGCGGCGATCCGGTAGGATATGCCGAGCCCTTCGAGGATCTGAGCAAAGACGAACTGGTTGATTTCGTTGTCTTCGGCAACCACGACTTCGACTTCCGGCATCGGCCGGCCGGCCAGGTTGGTCTCGGGCACAATGATATCCCAATCGGCAGGCCCCTCGACCTCTGCCGACGGTAACGCGCCGATACCGTTTTCGCATAAAGCCAGAATGCTGGCGCGCAATTCGACGGCTTTCCAATCCCTGGCGATGACCAGCGACGGAGACATCGTCCAGCTCGCAACCGTCGCCAGCGCATCTGCCATCGTGCCATCGATCAGAAGTGCTTCGATTATGATACCGCGTGCCGCACACGCATCCTTAAAGGCTGCAAGCTCGGTGATATTTCTGACCGCGCAGGCATCAAAACCCCAGCGGCGCAACTGCGGCACCAGATTGATTTCAAGAGCTGCGGCTGATGTCATCAAGAGGATTTTCTGCTTGCCCTTGACGTAGGGATCGATGATGGCACCGGCTTCGACCAGATGCTGCATATCGATCGAACGGAAGGGATCGTAGCAATTCTGTGCTGGGGCAAAGACGCTGTAATCCTTGACATCCAAAGGCGACCGGCCGGTCGTGATATCATCCAGCCCGCTATAGCCGACGACCAGATCGGTCACGTCATTCATGCAGGTGACCAGCAGATATTTTCCGGGATCGCCGACGCGGAACTTGCGGGTGACGACCCAAAGATCCTCGCCATCCGCCTGAACGATCTGCTCCGGCTGGCAATGGACATCGCCACTCTCCAGCGTTTCCCGGTCGGAACGTTCGAATTTTTCAGCCAGATCCGGCTCCAGCAGATCCCAGACGGATCGTCCGAGGATGGCGTCGGCGGTCATGCCGTGGATGGCACAGAATGCCTTGTTGACGGCTATATAGCAGAGGTTGCGATCCTTGACGCAGATCGGATTGGGCAGGCAATCGAGGATGCCCTCCGTCAGTTCGACGCGCTCCATGTCAATCTGCATCTGCTCTTCGCGCTTTTTCTGCTCGGAGACATCGTTGATCGCGACGATGCCGAGACCACTCGAAAGGCGCCGCGTGCGCACGTTGATCCAGCGGTGGCGGCCGATACGCTCGACGACGTCGAAACGCTCGCGCCAATGATGCGACAGATGTTCGGAAATCCATTCGTCGCGATTGGCGTGGCGGCGGCTGGTCTCAGGCGCCGTGCCGCTACGAACGCCGGAATCGAAGATCGCGCCGAGAAAATCCTTCAGCCGTGTTCCAGCCTCCAGAAAATGCGCCGGAATGGGGTAGAACTGGAGAATGGGGCGACTGGCAAACACAATCTCATCATTCTTGTCGCAGACAAGAATGGCCAGGCCGAGCGCGTCAGACGTCGCCTCAAGCACAGTTTTCTGGATGTTCGCGCCGAAAGACGCTACATCATTCATTTCATAGCCCTCATATAACCTTGGCGGCTTCTTTTTCCGGGGACATGCTGACGAACGCGCCTATCAGGCCGTATCTGGGGTTCCGTTCCCGGGCGGACAGCTACGCCACAGGCTCCAAATGACAAAACCTGTGCTCATTCAGGTTGTTGCCGAACGTCGCAGCTTTGTATTAAGGCCAGATTAAACCCGACCGAATTTGTCATGGACCACCACCTCGACACAGCCGGGGATAGACCCTCAAGCACACTTTTCATGTGCAGCCGAATCCCGGACAATAGACCATGGCCATCAAGCAGCTCTCAGAAACCCTCATCAACCAGATCGCCGCCGGCGAGGTCATCGAACGCCCCGCCAGCGCTGCCAAGGAGCTGATCGAAAATGCGCTCGATGCCGGCGCCACCCGCATCGAGATCGCCACGGCGGGCGGTGGCAAGACCTTGCTGCGGGTGACGGACAACGGCTGCGGCATGGGGCCTGACGATCTGGAGCTTGCAGTGCGCCGCCATTGCACATCCAAGCTCGACGACAATCTTCTGGATATCCGCACGCTCGGGTTTCGCGGCGAGGCCTTGCCCTCGATCGGCTCGGTTGCGCGACTGACGATCACCAGCCGTCCGGCCGGTGCCAGCCACGGCGCCGAGATCGGTGTATTCGGCGGCAAGCTGCAACCGGTGAAGCCGGCCGCCGTCAACCAGGGCACCGTGGTCGAGGTGCGCGACCTGTTCTTTGCCACGCCAGCACGGCTTAATTTCATGAAGACCGAGCGGGCCGAGGCCTCGGCCATTTCCGATGTCGTCCGGCGCATGGCGATCGCCTTTCCGGGCGTGCGCTTCGTGTTGTCCGGTTCCGACCGCACGACGCTGGAATTTTCCTCCACCGGTGACGACCGGCTGGCCCGCATCGCGCAGGTACTGGGCCGGGATTTCCGCGACAATGCGATCGAGATCGACGCCGAGCGCGAGGGCGCGCGGCTGACCGGCTTTGCCGGGGTACCGACCTTCAACCGCGGCAACTCGCTGCAGCAATATGCCTTCGTCAACGGCCGCCCGGTGCAGGACAAGCTGATCTGGTCGGCATTGCGCGCCGCCTATGCGGAGACCATTCCGCAGGGGCGCTATCCAGTGGCGGTGCTGTCGCTGACGGTCGATCCGGATGTGGTCGATGTCAACGTGCATCCGGCCAAATCGGATGTCCGCTTCCGCGATCCCGGGATGATACGCGGCCTGATCATCGGTGCGATCCGCCAGGCACTGGCACAGGATGGCGACCGCGCCTCGACGACCGGTGCCAGCGGCCTGATGCGGGCATTCCGGCCGGAGCCGCAGCGGCCGAACGGCAACTGGACGGCCGCCACCTCCCCCTACCGGCCGATGGATTTCGGCTCGGCACCTGCCGGTTTCGGTGAACGGCCACAGGCAGCCTTTGCCGGGATGACAATGCCGTCGGCCCGCGCACCGTCGAGCGAACCCGAACTTGCCGCCGCCCCTCAACCGGAAAAAGCCCATCCGCTTGGCGCAGCGCGGGCGCAGCTGCATGAAAACTATATCGTCGCCCAGACGGAGGATGGCCTCGTCATCGTCGACCAGCATGCGGCCCATGAGCGGCTGGTGTTCGAGGAATTGCGCAAAGGGCTGAATTCCCGGCCGATCCCGGCCCAGGCTTTGCTCATTCCCGAGATCGTCGATCTGCCGGAAGACGATTGCGACCGGCTGATCAGCCATTCGGCGGAATTCTCGCGGCTCGGGCTCGGCATCGAGCGCTTCGGGCCGGGCGCGATTGCCATTCGCGAAACACCCTCGATGCTCGGCGAGATGGATGCCGTCGGGCTGGTGCGGCAGCTGGCCGACGAGCTGGCCGAATGGGACACCGCCAACGGCCTTGCCAGCCGGCTGGATTATCTGGCGGCGACCATGGCCTGCCACGGCTCGGTGCGGTCCGGCCGGCGGCTCAGGCCCGAGGAAATGAACGCGCTGTTGCGGCAGATGGAGGCAACGCCCGGATCAGGCCAGTGCAATCACGGGCGGCCAACCTATATCGAGCTGAAGCTTTCCGATATCGAGCGGCTGTTCGGACGCAGTTGAGCCATCGGATCGTCAATTGCGCTGGAAATCCGGGCGGTGTCGCGCTAGAGCATGGTCACAACAGATGACGCTAGAGCGCTTCATCTCGATCGCGTCCATTGCGGATGCCTGTCGAGACGACACTCCCAAACAGCGGACGAAAATTGATGCGGGGTCGCAGGACGATGAACAGATTTGAGGGCAACGGCAACCGGGAAGCCAAGATCCGCTATCTCGACGGCGACTTCCAGATCGTGCTTCCTGGATCGCATGTCATCTGCGCAATGACTGGCGCCGTCATCCCGGTCGATGAGTTGCGCTACTGGAGCGTCGCGCGGCAGGAACCCTATGCCGACGCGGAAGCTTCCTATGAGGCGGACAAGCGGGCCGGTATCCTGCCAAACCAGAAGTAGACCTGCGTCATTCCAACGGGATCGCCCGCAGCGGTACTGTCCTTAAGCAGAACGGTGCCTACGACTTGCGCAGGTTGCGCGTGCGCGCGGCCTTCACCGCCGCGTCGATGATCTTGCCCGGCGAGCCCGGATCGTCGAAACGAACCTCCACCTCTATCACCCGGCTCTTTTTCATCAATTCCCCGGCACGGCCATGTTCCGGTTCCAGCCGCACCATGTCCTTGGCGGTGGTCACCAGCTGGTAGCCATGGGCGGCGGCATGGTCGAGCAGATCGCTGATCTCGTCCTCTGAAAAATGGTGATGGTCCGGAAAGCTGCGTGTTTCAGCGATGACCGCCCCCGTCTCGCGGACCGTGCGGAAGAATTTTTCCGGATCGGCAATGCCAGCCCAGGCCAGCACCGGAATATCCTTCAGCCCACCATCGTCGAGATGTTCGACATTGGCGGCGTAGATCTGCTTGCCGGCGCGCGCCGAGCGGCGGATCAGCGCGTCGGCACGATCGCCGTTACCGATCTTCAAAAGTGCGGAGGCGTGGCGGATCTGCTGGGGGATCGGCGCTCGCACCGGACCGGCCGGGATCAGGAACCCATTGCCGATGCCGCGGCGGCTATCGATCACCAGAAGCGAAAAATCGAATGTCAGCCGGGCGCTCTGGAAACCGTCGTCCATAATGATGATGTCGGCGCCTTCGGCCACCAGCCGGCGGGCGCCTTCGACACGCTTGCGGCAGACTACAGCCAGACCCTCGCGGGCGAGAAGCAGCGGCTCGTCGCCGACGTCGCGGGCGCGATGATGGGCGGGATCGACCACGGTCGTGACATCGAGCGAGCCGCCATAGCCGCGGCTGAGGAATCCCGGCTTCAGCCCACGCTGGCGGGCAGCACGGGCAAGCGCGATCGCAGTCGGCGTCTTGCCCGCACCGCCGACAGTAAAATTACCGACGCAGATGACCGGCACAGGCACGGACGCACGCCGTGCATGATCCATGCGCGAACCGGAAATGCGTCCGTAAATCCAGGAAAACGGCCAAAGGCCGTAGGCGCGCCAATCCGCTTTGGTCCACCAGAATGGCGGTGCTTCAGAAACCATCAGTCCTTCCAGGCCTCCCCGCGCCGGCCGGTTGCTCCCGGTTTTCGCAAAACTTTGCGCGGCGAAATTCTTGTCCTATCAAAACATTTTTTCCAGGAGAAAAAAGCCGTCTCGATGCGCGACACAAAACGTCAGATTGCCAGGAATTGCAAGCCGTGCGCGCATTAACCAGAACGCCCGATGCTAGTGACCGGCGTCTGAAAACACCCGCGGAACGGCAATGCACATCACCTGGATATACCGAGTATTAACCAGTCTGCGGCACTGTCGGTTAACCACATCTGGTGCCTTCCGTTTTCCTGTTTTTTGTAGCGGACCATACAATGAATATCAGTTTTAACTCGGCGGCCACCGCCGCTCTGGCAGTATTGCGCCATAATGACAGCACCCACGATAAGATGCAGAACGTCGTCACGACGGGGATGCGCATATCGGAGGCCGCTGATAATGCTGCCTACTGGTCGATCGCGACCGACATGCGCAACACCACCAAGGCAACGAGCACGGTCATCGATGCGCTGGAACTGGGCGCTGCCCTGGTTGATGTATCGTATCAGGCGATGGAAGACCTGATCGACATCACGTCGGAAATCAAGACGAAGATCCTGGCCATGAAGGAGCCTGGGGTCGATCGTTACAAGGTCAGCTCCGAAATCTATGAGCTGGAGAAGCAGTTCCTTTCAACCACGGAATCCGCGTCGTTCAACGGGCGCAACCTGCTGGCGCCGGGCAAGCTGAATTTTACCGAAAAGAGCTATGTCGATGGCAATGGCAAGACGCTAAAATATATCGAGATGGGTGCTCCTGATGCCGGTCCGGTCTTCGGTGGTATCGTTTCGAGTTATACCAAGGGCCGCGTCGGCATCATCAATATCTATGGTGACAGCAACCTCAACGTCTTCGGCCCGGCAAGCTACAAGAATGAGGATGGCAGCATTTCAGCGCAGAACGGTCTTGTCGACACCCCGCAAGCCGATGGCATGACCGGTGGCGTACCGCATCCGGATCCTGCCAAGACCACGGCATGGCTACCGGCCTTCAACGGCCGCACCCAGATCGGTCTTGGCACCGACGACATGTTCAGCGCATCGCATATGGGCGAAGTGCCCGACGGTCTCGTTGAAGCCGCGACCGATCTTCTTTTGAAGCGTTATGACGATATTCACACGACGCTGACGGACAGGGCGGCCACACTTGGTTCGCTCAGCATGCGCATCGACATGCAGACCGATTTCAACCGGACCCTGACAGCGACCATCCAGAAGGGCATCGGCCGCCTGGTGGACGCCGACATGAGCGATGCCTCAACCAAGCTCAAGGCCATCCAGGCACAAGTCCAGCTGGCCGTTCAGGCGCTCAACATCGCCAACAACGCGCCATCGCTGCTAATGCAGCTGTTCCGCTAAAAAACAGGGCCGACGTTAGACCAAAACCGTTTCAAGCTCGGTGATGTCGTTGAGGCAATGATCCGATGCCGCAGCAAGCGATTGCGGCGATCCGGTGCCGGTCAAAACGGCGACTGTCAGGCCGACGCCGGCATTGCGGCCCATGTGCAGGTCGTGATTGTTGTCGCCGACGACGGCGACCTGGTGGGGCTCGAGCCCTGTCGCGGCACAAAAACCATGTACCATGCCCGGCTGCGGCTTGGTGCCGAAGCCACTGTCATAGCCTGCGACATAGTGAAGATAGCCGTCGAAACCAAAGCGCTTGGCGGTTTCGCGGATCGAGCGTTCATTGTCGCTGGAGGCAACACCGAGACGGTAGCCCTTGGCGTGCAAGCCCGCGAAGAACGTGGCAAGATCGGTGACCGGCACCGCATATTCGGCGGAATTGGAAAACAACCCGTCGAGCTTCACCGTCAGCGCTTCGACCGTATAGGGCGCGCCGGCCGCGACCATGCCGGTGGCGATCTCGACGGTGTTGCCTGCGGCCAGCAGGCTGTCGGGCATCACGTGGCCAGTGTCGGGATCCATGCCACTGGCGACCAGCAGGCGTCTGGCCAATTCGGCATCGCCATTGGCAGCGATGCTGGCGACTTCATAGTTCACCGGAACCCAGCTCTTCACATAATCGAGCAGCGTGCCGTCCTTGTCGAAGAGGATGCCGGAAATGGTCCTGTCGGTCGTCATCGTTATCCCACCGGAAGAAAGCGTCAGTTATCGCTACGAGGCTGCAGTCTGGCCTTCACCGTCAGCGGGTTGATATAGGGTTCCAGGCCCCGGATCGTCGCCGACAATGCTCCGCGCATTTCATGTACGGTTTCGAGCCCGGCATCGATCATCTTGCGACGAACCTCGTCGTTGACGAGAAGATAATTCACGCCCTTGGCCAGCATCTCGACATCGCGGATGATCTTGGCGCTGCCGTTCTTGGCGAGCATCTGGTAGGTGTCGCGGAAATTCTGGACATTGCCGCCCGACAGGATGGCGCAGCCGAGCATGGCCGGCTCCAGCGGGTTCTGCCCACCCTCGGCAAACAGCGAGCGGCCGACAAAAGCCACCTCGGTCAACCGCAGGTAAAGCCCCATCTCGCCGATCGTGTCGCCAAGGAAGATATCGGTTTCCGGCGTGATCGGATCGTTGCGGGTGCGCCGCGCGACCGTCAGCCCCTTGGACGTCAGCATCGTCTCGATCGCATCGCAGCGCTCCGGATGGCGCGGCACGATAATGGTCAGGAGCCCGGTGCGTTCCTTCAGGGCGCGATGGACGATGCCGGCGGCATTTTCCTCACCCTCGAAGGTGGAGATGGCAGCCCAGGTCTTGCGGTCGCGGATCTGCTGGCGGTAATGCTTGAGCGCATTGTTGTCATGCGGCGGCGCGTCGGTATCGACCTTCAGATTGCCAGATACCATCACCGGCAGCGCACCGAGCGTGCGGAAGCGCTCCGCATCGGTTTCGGACTGGGCAATGACCAGGGCCAGGTTTTCAAACAGAGCGTCGGCAAGCCACAGGCGTTTTTTCCAGCGGCCGAAGGTGCGGTCGGACAGGCGGCCATTGACCAGGACTTGGGGAATGTGACGCTGCCCAAGCTCCACCATGGTCATCGGCCATATTTCCGATTCCGCGATGATGGCCAGGTCCGGCTCCCAGTAGTCGAGGAAGCGGCTGACGGCCGGCTTGAAATCCAGCGGCACATATTGATGGATAACACGGGAGCCGAGCCGCTCGGAGACGATGCGCGCCGATGTCTTCGTGCCGGTGGTCAACACAACCGAGATACCCCGGCGCGCGACTTCGTTGATCAGCGGGATAATGGCGGTAGTCTCGCCGACGCTGGCGGCATGAAACCAGACCAGCGGTCCCTGCGGGCGCGGCGCGCTGGCGTGACCATAACGCTCCTGTCGGCGGGCGCCGTCTTCCTTGCCCTTGGCGGCGCGGGCGGCAAGATAGCCCCAGACCAGCGGATAGACCGCCGTGCCGATCCAGCGATAGCTGGACAGAGCCAGCCGGGCGAGCATGTGGGTCATGCGGACAAAACTCCCGTGCACCGGCCAGCCGGAAGGCCGGCCGCATGTGCGGTTTCCGCTTGTTCAGCCGCAAGGCCTGGTTGTCCGAAACGCCCTGGCATCAAGCCTGTTCCGGATCCAGGAGCCGGTGCATGTGCACGATGAAATAGCGCATATGTGCATTGTCGACGGTCAGCTGGGCCTTGGACTTCCAGGCCGTCAGCGCGGTGTCATAGTCAGGGAAAATGCCGACGACATCGAGTTTTTCCAGATCGCGGAACTCGACACCGGTCAGCGTTGTCAATTCACCGCCGAACACCAGATGCAGCCGCTGTTTTACTTCCGAATTCTGAGCCATCAGACCTTCCAATTTTCTTGTCGTATTTTGCTTGTGGTTTGCGGCATTCAGGCAGAAAGGTCAATGGCCCTCCAGCCCCTGCGATGCGGCAATCAACGCTGGTAATGCGGGCTTTGCAGCCGCGCACAGGACGGTATGGCGAACATTGGGGCGATTGTAGGAAAGCGGCTGTCCATCGAGATTGAAAAGCGCTCCGCCCGCCCGTTCCAGGATCAGATCGGCCGCCGCCAGATCCCAATCGTGGGAGTTCTTTTTGACGACCGTGCCATCGATGCGGCCATCGGCGATCATCGCGATCCGGTAGGCCAGCGACGGCACGTGGGGAATGCGCGAGACACTCGCCCGGTAGCCAGGCTCCAGCAAGCCGACTGTTTCCTCGGCAAGCGCGATCCGGAGATTTTCCGCGCCCATCGGTTTGACATTGATCGGCGCGCCGTTCTTCAGAGCGTCGCCCGTCACACTCGCCTGAAACAGTTCGCCAAGCGCCGGGGCAAACAGGACACCTGCAACGGGACGGCCAAGATGCACGACGGCGACGCTGACGCACCAGACATCCTTGCCGGCAATGAAAGCCCGGGTTCCGTCAATCGGATCGACGACGAAGACGGTGTCGCAGCCGAGCCTTGCCTCGTCGTCGTCGGTTTCCTCCGACAGCCAGCCGTAATTCGGCCGTGCCGCCAGGAGTTTTTCCTTGAGGATATCGTTGGCGGCAAAATCGGCTTCGCTGACCGGCGAGCGGCCACCGTTCTTCCACTGGACGTCCGGATCCTTGCGGAAATAGGACAGCGCCTTTTCGCCGGCAGCCTTTGCCGCCATCGTGATCAGTTCCAGATCGCTGGACCATTGCTCCGGCGATGGGCGAACGGCATTCATCTCGGTCTTTCCATTTCCCGCGGCATCGGCCGCGTTAAAGATGCGTGTAGGACGCTTATTTACCGGCGAGCGTCATGCCTTCGATGGCGAGCGTCGGGGCGGCAACGCCGAACTTGCGATCGATATCGTCGGCAAGCGTGAGGGCAAAGAACATCTGCTTGAGATTGGAGGCAATCGTCACTTCCGAGACCGAAAAGGTCAATTCGCCATTCTCGATCCAGAAGCCGGATGCACCGCGGCTATATTCGCCGGTCAGCATATTGACGCCCTGACCGATGAGTTCGGTGACGTAGAAACCCGTTCCGATGCTGCGGATCAGGTCTTCGCGCGAGACGTCGCCGGGTTCCAGCGCGAAATTGGTCGCAGAGGGGGAGACAGCCGTGCCGCCACGCGCGCCGCGCCCGTTGGTTTCCAGACCCAGCTCCCGGCCCGTCGAGGTGGACAGGAACCACTGCTGCAGCACGCCATCCTCGATCATCGACAGTTTCTGTCCGGTGACCCCTTCGCCATCGAACGGACGCGAAGAAGAGCCGCGCACCACCAGCGGATCATCGGTGACGGTGATACCCGCCTTCATCACCGGCTTTCCCATCATGTCGCGCAGGAACGAGGTCTTGCGGGCAACCGAGGCACCGTTGATTGCGCCGGCGATATGTCCGGCGAAACCGCGCGACATGCGCGGGTCGAAAACGACGGTGACATTCTTCTGTGTCGGCACCTGGCGCGGGCCGATACGGGCCACCGCCTTTTCGCCGGCCGTGCGGCCGATCTCGGCTGCGGATTTCAGGTCAGTGAAATAGAGGCGGCTGTCGAAATCATAGTCGCGTTCCATCTTGGTGCCATCACCGGCAATGGCGCTGACGGAACGGCCAAAGCGGGTGCCCATGTAGGCGCCGGAAAAGCCGTGGGAGGTAACCAGGACCATGCCGCCCATGCCGGCGGACGCGCCGGCACCGCTCGAATTGGTAACACCGCTGACGGCAAGTGCTGCCTCTTCGGCTTCAAGTGCTGCAGCCGTCAAGGTTTCCGTCGAGACATCCGTTGGGTCGTAAAGCTCAAGATCCGGATAGGACCGCGCCAGGCGCTCGCTGTCGGCAAGCGTTGCATATGGGTCTTCCGGAGAGGCCTTGGCCATCGCCACCGCGCGCTCGGCCAGAACCTTCAGATCAAAGCCCGGATTGGCCGAAACGCTGGCGACACGCCGGCCAACGAAAACCCTCAGCGAGAAATCATCGCTTTCCGAGGCGTCGGTACCCTCAACCTTGCCGAGGCGCACGGAAACGGAGCGGGAGCGGCCCCGGACCACCACAGCATCGGCCTGATCGGCACCCGCTTTCAGCGCCAAATCGATGAGCGCGGCCGCCCTTGTCTGCAGAACACCGGAATCGATAATATCGGACATGATTTAGCCTTTCATTCCCGCTCCATTTATTGTGCAGTAGGACCGGCATCAAGGGCATATCCTGATTCTTGATCGCCGCCCCCGACCAAATGCCGAATTTAGGGCAAACTCCTGCCCAGCCAGACACGCCAGAGCTGCAAAACGCCGCTGCGCGCCAGGAAAGAACACGTATGTCGACGACACCCGCCCTTACCTCACAGGCCCTGCTCTTGCTCGGTGGAGCCGTCGTGGCAGCGCCGATCTTCAAGAAGCTCGGGCTCGGCACCGTTCTCGGCTATCTCGCAGCCGGCATCATCATCGGGCCCTTGCTGCACCAGATCACCGAGGGCGAGCAGATCCTTGGCTTTGCCGAACTCGGTATCGTGTTCCTGCTCTTCGTCATCGGGCTGGAGCTGAAGCCGTCCCGGCTCTGGCAGATGCGGCGCGATATCTTCGGGCTTGGCACCGCGCAGGTGCTGGTGACCGGCGCCGCGATCTCGGCAATCGTTTTCTGGGGCGGCCTGCTCGACTGGAGCGGCAGCGTCATCACCGGCTTCGGACTGGCGCTCTCGTCAACGGCTTTTGCGCTGCAGATTCTCGACGAAAACGGCGACACTAACACACGCTATGGCCAGCGCGCGTTTTCGGTCCTGTTGCTGCAGGATCTGGCCATCGTGCCGCTTCTGGCGCTGATCCCGCTGCTCGCCTTGCAGGCGCCTGAAGATACGAGCCCGCCGCTGCAGGATTTTGCCGTGGCCGTTGGCGCAATCCTGATCATGGTCATCGCCGGCCGCTATCTGCTCAATCCCCTGTTCCAGGTCATCGCCCGCACCGGCGCACGCGAAGTCATGATCGCGGCGGCGCTGCTCATCGTTCTGGGTGCCGCCACGCTCATGCAGCTCGCCGGGCTTTCCATGGCGATGGGCGCCTTTCTCGCAGGCGTGCTTCTGGCGGAATCATCCTACCGCCATGAACTGGAGGCCGACATCGAGCCTTTCCGTGGTCTGCTGCTCGCCTTGTTCTTCATGGCGGTCGGACTGTCGCTGGACCTGCGTGTCATCATCGAAAACTACGTGCTGATCCTGATTGCCGTACCCTTGCTGATGTTGGTCAAAGCTGTGGTCCTCTACACGCTCTGCCGGTTTACCGGTTCGCCACACAATGACGCCGTGCGTATCAGCCTTCTCTTGCCACAGGGCGGGGAGTTCGGTTTCGTGCTGTTCACGGCCGCCGCTACTGCCGGCGTGTTTCCCGACAGCTGGGCGTCTCTCCTGATCGTCATCGTCACCCTGTCCATGGTACTGACGCCCGCAGCTTCCGCCTTGGCCGGGCTTCTCATGCAGGAGCAGGACGAGGCGACGGAAGAGATGGAGGAGGATTTCGATGGAGCCGGCGCCGATGTACTGATGATCGGGTTTTCCCGCTTCGGCCAGATCGCCTCGCAGATCCTTCTCGCCGGTGGCCGCGAGGTGACGATCATCGATCATTCCGCCGCCCGCGTCCGGCAGGCTGCGACCTTCGGGTTCCGCATCTATTTCGGCGATGGAACACGGCTGGACGTGCTGCGCGCGGCAGGGATCGAGCGTGCCAAGATCGTCGCTGTCTGCACCCAGAAACAAGAGATCACCGACCGGATCGTTGACATGGTGCAGGCGGAATATCCGAATGCCCGGATTTACGCCCGCGCCTATGACCGTCTGCACACCCTGTCGCTCAGAGCCCGCGGCGTCGATTACGAGCTGCGCGAGACGTTCGAGTCCGGCCTGGTGTTCGGCCGCAAAACGCTGGAAGGGCTGGGGATCGCCGACAATGAGGCAGAGGAAATCATGAACGATATCCGCCGGCGCGACGAAGCCCGGCTGGTGGTGCAGGAGGCGGAAGGCATCAGCGCGGGCCGCGACATGCTGCACTTTGAACCGGTCAAGCCGGAGCCGCTGATCAAGCCGAGGCGCGAGACGCCGCCGTCGCTGGCAGCCGACGACGATATCCTGCCGTCAGGCCCCACCAACGAGGCAAAGCCTGCAAGCGATATTCTGGCCGGAGCGGATTGATCCGTCTCACCCCCGGATTGTGGAGCTGAAGGCGGTATCCAGCGCTGCCTTCAGCTGATCCTTGACACCCGCAGTCGCAGCCAGAACTTCCTGCGCTCTCAGAAAGTCCATCACCCGGAAGCGGCTGACCTCGGGACGCAGCAGGATATCCGGCGGGTGTGCCTTCATCTTCATCGTGATGATCGACTGCATCATCAGCTGGCTCGCCCCGAACAGGCTGTCGATCCGGCTCGGCATGGTTTCGCCGTCGCCATCCGGTCCGCCGACCACATCGACGGCGATGACGATATCGGCCAGCCCGGTCAGATGATCGAACGGCACCGGATTGTAGATGCCGCCGTCGATCATGACGCGGCCATCGATGCGCACCGGCATGAAGACGGCCGGAAGGGCGGCCGAAGCGGCCAGCGCCTGATGCAGGTCGCCGTCCTCGCAGACGCGCTCGGTCTGCCCGTAATAGTCTGTCGTCATCACCTTCAACGGAATGTGCAGCTCGGAGAAGTCTTTGGGAATGGCGTCCGGGAGAAAGGCAGGCAGGATGCGTTCGATGTTGAACTGTCCGACGCGGAAACCACCGGCCACGGCCTGCGTGAAGCTGTGCGGCCGCAGACTCCAGAGCCGGTTGACGATCTCCTTGCGCCGGCCAACGGTTGCCAGCGTATGCTCGCGGATATCGGCCCCGCTCATACCCGCCGCCATACCGGCGCCCATGATCGCTCCAATGGACGAGCCAGCGATCGCAACCGGGCGAATACCGAGTTCGTTCAGCGTTTCGATCACATGAACATGGGCGAGCCCACGTGCGCCGCCGCCGCCAAAGGCGATGGCGACGGTCGGATCAGCCGATTTTTTCGATGTTTCGAGGCCTTGCGTCATGCTCAGCGTCTTTCCGGTATCACGCGGCGCGGTAGCGGTAGAAATGCATCTTGGTTTCGCCGAACAGACGGTCGTCGATGAAGTCGAAACCATCTTGCAGCACAGGATGCACATCGGCCCGCTCTTCCAGAACGGCAAGCGCTCCCGGCACCAGCCAGCCGCCATTGGCAGCCGACGCTAGCGCCTTCTCCCCAAGGTCCTTGCCATAGGGCGGATCGGCAAACAGGAAATGGAACGGCTCGACGGTACCGGCAGGACCGAGATCGGTCGCATCGCGACGGAAGACGCGCGCCCGGCCGGTCAGTCCAAGCGCTTCGATATTGGTGCGCAGCAGACCCCTGCCCTCAGTGCCCATTTCCACGAACAGTGCCTGGCGGCAGCCGCGCGACAGGGCTTCAAGCCCGACCGCGCCGGTACCGGCGAACAGGTCCAAAACCCGGGCGCCCTCGAGCGCCTCCGGGTAGGAATGGCTGAGGATATTGAACAGGCTTTCGCGCGTCCGGTCCGTGGTCGGCCGGATGTCGTTGGAATTGGGCGTTGCGAGCCCGCGCCCGCGAAACTCGCCACCGACGATCCGCACGCGCGCTTAGTTCCCGCGTCCGCGTGGCTTGCCACCACCGGCAGGACGTCCGCCCGAGGGCTTTCCGTCACCGCCGGGCTTGCGCGGACCACCGGTCTTGGCGCCGAACGGTTTTGCACCACCCGGCTTGCCGCCGAAGGATTTTCCGCCGGCAGGCCGGTCGCCCGAGGGCTTGCCGCCGAACGGACGGTCACCATCACGGCGTGGCGGGCGGTCGCCCTGAGGACGATCCCCACGCGGAGGACGGTCGCCGAAATCACGCGGCTTGCGATCGCCATCCTCACGCGAGAACGACTTTTCGCCGAAAGGCTTGCGCGGCCGGTCACCGGCAGGACGATCGCCTGGAGGACGGTAGCCCTGCGGCTTGTCGCCCTGAGGACGGTCGCTTCTGGGCCGGTCGGAGAACGAGCGGTCACCTTCGGCACGCGGCTTGCGGTCACCGAACGGCTTGTCGCCTTCGCGGCGCGGCGGGCGATCACCTTGCGGACGATCACCACGCGGCGCGCGGTCGCCGAAGCTGCGGCCACCACGATCGTCGCCGCCGGAGCGCTTGCGATCACCGCCACGACCTTCGTCGCGGCTCGGCTCTTCGGTTGCGCGGATCCAGTCCTTGTCGTTGTCGTCACGGGTGACGATCACGCGCGGGCCTCGATCGGGGCGGTCGTAGACGCTCGCCTTCTTGCGGTCCGGATCGAACTTCCGGTTGGATTTCATCGGCAGACCATCCTTGGTCTTGCCATAACGCTTGACGGCCGGTGCGCCTTCCGGACGTTCGCGGCGAACTGGCTTTTCAGCAGCGTCGGCTGCCTGCGCATCCTTCGGCTTCTTTTCCGCCAAGGGACGGGCGCCCGGTGCCATCCAGACATTGGCCTTGCGGGCACGGAAGCCCGGTTCGCGCTTCGGTCCGTCAAATTTCGCATCAGGCGCATCGCGGCTACCGCGTTCTGGACGGCCACCGGCCCTGTCATCGCGCTTGGTATCGAGGCGGGACAGCGCCCGTTCGCGTTTATCGCCAGCCTTTTCCTTGAACGCACCGCGCTCGCGGGCTTCCGGCTTTCCAGCCGCCCATTCGTTCTTCTGCGGCTTTTCGTCTTCGGCAGCTGCCGCATCAAAGATCGGCGCGTCGAAATTCGCCTTCGCTTCTTCAATCAGGCGGGGACCAAGCTGATCGCGCAGCGTGCGGCCGCGGATTCCCTGGGCCTGGCCTTCCGGCAGCTCGCCGAGCTGGAACGGACCGTAGGAAATGCGGATCAGCCGGTTCACGTCGAGGCCGAGCGCGCCCATGACGTTCTTGATTTCGCGGTTCTTGCCTTCGCGCAGGCCCATGGTGATCCAGACGTTGGACCCCTGAACCTTGTCGAGCGTCGCATCGATGGCGCCGTAGAGTACGCCGTCGACGGCGATACCGTCCTTGAGCTTATCCAGGGCTGCCTGATCGATGGTGCCGTGGGCGCGGACGCGGTAACGGCGCAACCAACCGGTGGCCGGCAGTTCGAGCACGCGGGCCAGACCGCCGTCATTGGTCAAGAGCAGCAGGCCTTCGGTATTGATGTCGAGGCGGCCGATGGACAGAACGCGCGGCAGTTCTTCCGGCAGGTTGTCGAAAACGGTGGCGCGGCCTTCCGGATCGGAATTGGTGGTCACCAGGCCGGACGGCTTGTGATAGAGCCAGAGGCGTGTGCGCTCGATGCCGCGGATCGGCTGGCCGTCCACTTCGATGTGATCAGCGAGCGTCGCGTTGACGACCGGGCTGTCGAGCAGCGTGCCGTTGAGCGAGACGCGGCCTTCCATGATCATGCGCTCGATATCGCGGCGCGAGGCCACGCCAGCGCGGGCCATGATCTTGGAAATGCGCTGCGGCACCTCGGCACCGACGGTTTCCGTCGCGGTCGGCCGTGGCTTGCGCGGCTTCTCGGCTTCGGTGCTATCAACGGCCGAATGATCGGCAGCGGCCTTGCGCGCGCCGGTATAGGGCTTCTTGTCGGACCGTGCGGGTTTGCCGCCAGGGCGCTGGGGCTTGTCTTTGAATGTCATTTGTGTTGCCTGCCTTTTGGGCTGTCCTATCAGGTCACAGCCCTTGGGTTAAGAGAAATTATCGCGGGTATCGACGATGGCTGAAACGAGCCGGTTTATGGATTTGGCCTTGGAAGAAGCCAGAATGGCGGCTGCCCGCGGCGAAGTGCCTGTTGGTGCCGTCCTTGTTATCAACGGCGAGATCGTCGCCAACGCTGGAAACCGCACGCGCGAGCTCAACGATGTGACCGCGCATGCCGAAATCGAAGTGATCCGCACTGCTGCAAGCGCCATCGGTGCAGAACGGCTGAACGGCGCCGATCTCTACGTGACGTTAGAGCCCTGCACCATGTGCGCTGCGGCCATTTCTTTTGCCCGTCTGCGCCGGCTCTACTATGGCGCAGAAGATCCGAAAGGCGGCGGGGTCGACAATGGCGTCCGCTTTTTCAGCCAGCCGACCTGCCATCACGCGCCCGACGTCTATTCCGGCCTTTCCGGTCAGAGCGCCGCAGACATTCTCAAGGAATTCTTTGCCGGGAGACGCTGAACGCCCGATCCGGAAATCTTACCCGGCGGCAAAGCTTTCGAGTGCCGCACCGGACAGACGATATCGCGTCCATTCCGATAGAGGCTCGGCACCGATTGCCTCATAGGCCTTGATGGCTGGCTCGTTCCAGTCGAGCACGCTCCACTCGAAGCGTCCGCAGCCCTTCTCGACCGCAATCCGCGCCAGATAGCGCAGCATCGTGCGCCCGGCACCCGATCCGCGTTGATCCGGCGTGATGTACAGATCTTCCAGGTAAAGTCCGTTGCGTGCCAGCCAGGTTGAATAGCTGAAGAACCAGACGGCGAAACCGACCGGCACGCCATCGCGTTCGCAGATTGCCGCATGCGAAACGGAATTTTCGCCGAACAGCGAAGAGGTCACCGACTGAACGGTCGCCTCAACCTCATGCCCGGCCTTCTCATAGATGGCCAGTTCGGTGATGAAACGCAGGATCGTGCCTGCATCGTCAGGTGTGGCTTTACGGATCTTGAACATGCCGGATCAGAAAATCTGGTACCATTTCTTGCCGCTGCCCTTGACCGCGGCTTCCTTCTTGCGGCGGCGTTCCTTGACCTGTTCCGGCTCGCCCAGATCCGCTGTCGCCTCTTCCGGCAGCTTGCGGTATTCGAGCGGCGGGTCGCTGAGGAACCGGCGCTTGTCGGCATAGGCACCCATCTGGATCTTGCGGGCGTCGCGATAGGCCTGCGTCTGCTCGGCCGTCGTCAGCTTGCGGCCATTGGCGCTGGATTTGGCCAGCGGTGACACGTAGCTGGGATTATCGGCATTGGCGTCGGCTTCCTCGCGCAGACGCTGGCGCGTGTCTTCCGGCGATTCGACCCATTGCGGATTGTCTTTGGTGGCGAGATTCTGCTGCGGCTGAACCAGCTGCGCGGTCTCGCTCGATGGCGGCAGCACCAGGCCGGGACGCGGCTGATACTTGAGATTGTTAGGCTTGGTAGCCCCGAGGCTCACGGAACTGCCGAGATCGTCCATCAGATGTTCGCCGGCGGTCTTGTCCGTCCCGTAGGTCGGACCGCCAATGCAGCCGGTCAGAACGATGCTGCCAGCCACAATGCCGAACAGACCGGCATACACTCGAAACTCTCGCGTCATTCCCATGAAAACCCTTCCAGCGGCGCCGGCACGAACGATGTTAGAGCGGCATTGCTGCGCCCATGACGGATAAATCCGCCAAATTTCAGGCAGGTTTACCGGATGAGCCGCAATTACGCAATTCACCCGGTAAACAATCCCTTAAGAAGCGTAGCCGAGCTCACGCAGCGCCAGCGCGTCGCGAGCCGACACGTCGGGGAACGCTGCATCAGAACCGACGTCGGCGGTGATACGCCAGGACCGGGCGCATTTTACGCCTTCGGCCAGCGTCGGTTCGACGCTGACGGAGGCAACATCGTCCAGCCGGAAGGCTTCCGCCGGACCGGCATCGGCAACGATCGTCACCGCCGACGTGATGCAGATTTCCGCCAGATCCTCACCGTCGAGTGCCGCCAAAAGATCGGCATCGCCGACATGAACGACAGGAGCAGCTTCGAGCGAAGAGCCGATCCGCTTGTCGCGGCGCTCGACTTCGAGCGCGCCGGTCACCACCTTGCGCACCGTGCGGATCTTCTTCCACTTTTCAGCCAAAGCCTCGTCGCGCCATTCAGCCGGCACCACCGGGAACTGTTCCAGATGCACGGAAACCGCCGACGGATCACGCGACAGCCAGGCTTCTTCCGTGGTGAACGGCAGAACCGGGGCAAGCCAGGTGACGAGGCAATCAAACAGCTTGCGGATGACCACGAGGCTGGCGCGGCGGCGCGGGCTCGATGGCGCGTCGCAATAGAGCGCGTCCTTGCGGATGTCGAAATAGAAGGCCGACAGCTCGATGTTTGAGAAGTCGATCAGCGCGCGGGCAATGCGCTTGAAGTCGAAGGCGTCATAGCCTTCGCGCACCAGCTGGTCGAGTTCCGACAGGCGATGCAGCATCAGGCGTTCGAGTTCCGGCATATCGGCAAAGACAATGTCTTCACCGCCCTCTGGACCCTTGTCATGCGCCAGGGTGCCGAGCATCCAGCGGATCGTGTTGCGCAGCTTGCGATAGCTGTCGATATTGGTCTGGATGATCGCCTTGCCGAGACGCTGGTCTTCCCAGTAATCGGTGGTGGCGACCCAGAGACGCAGGATATCGGCACCCGATTCCTTCATCACGTCCTGCGGGGCAACGACATTGCCCTTGGACTTCGACTGCTTCTCGCCCTTTTCGTCCATCGTGAACCCGTGGGTGACGACGGCGTTATAAGGTGCACGGCCGCGCGTCGCGCAGCTTTCGAGCAGCGACGAATGGAACCAGCCGCGATGCTGATCGGAGCCTTCGAGATAGACATCGGCCGGCCATTTCAGGTCCGGGCGATCTTCCAGCGTGAAGGTATGCGTGCAGCCACTGTCAAACCAGACGTCGAGGATGTCCATGACCTGGACCCACTTGGAATGGTCATGATCGTTGCCGAGGAAACGGTCCTTGGCACCTTCGGCGAACCAGGCATCCGCACCTTCAGCCTCAAAGGCTTCGATGATGCGGGCATTGACGGCTTCATCGACCAGCACTTCGCCCTCAACGTCGGCAAAGACGGCGATCGGCACGCCCCAAGCGCGCTGGCGCGACAGGACCCAGTCGGGGCGATTCTCGATCATGGCGCGCAACCGGTTCTGGCCGGCGGCCGGCACGAAGCGGGTGTTGTCGATAGCGGTGAGCGCCCGCGAGCGCAGCGTTGTGCCGTCGGTAAGGTCCTTGTCCATATAGACGAACCATTGCGGCGTGTTGCGGAAGATGATCGGCTTCTTCGAGCGCCAGGAATGGGGATAGCTGTGCTTCAGACGTCCGCGGGCGAAAAGGTTCTTCGCCTCGATCAGCGCCTTCATGACGAGTTCGTTGGCGTTGCCCTTCTTGCCGTTGTCATCCATGACGCGGGCGGCGCCACCTTCGCGATCCGGACCGAAACCGGGCGCGTCGCTGGTGTAGAAACCGGCGTCGTCGACGGTGAACGGGATCTTCGACGAGATACCGCGCGCCTCCAGAGCCCGGGCATTGTCCATCCAGGCTTCAAAGTCATCGGCGCCATGGCCGGGTGCCGTGTGCACAAAGCCGGTACCGGTGTCATCGGTGACGTGGTCGCCGTTCAGAAGCGGAACCTTGAAGTCGTAGCCGAGGGCGGCCAGCGGATGGGCGCAGGTGATCGCGCCCAGTTCTTCCGGCGTCACGTCGCGAACCGGCTTGAGCGTCACTTTCGCCTTGGCAGCGCAATCGTCCGCAAGGCGCTTTGCAAAGATCAGCTTTTCGCCCGGCTGCGGACCAAATTCGTTTTCGGCGCTTTCGACTTCGAACAGGCTGTAAGGATAACGCGACGAATAGGCGATCGCGCGGTTGCCCGGGATAGTCCAGGGGGTCGTGGTCCAGATGACGACGAAGGCGTCCTTGAGGCTTTCTGGCCCTTCGAGCACCGGAAACTTCACCCAGATCGCATCGCTCTCGATATCGGCATATTCGACCTCTGCTTCCGCCAGCGCCGTGCGCTCGACGACCGACCACATGATCGGCTTGGAACCGCGGTAGAGCTGGCCGGACTTGGCGATCTTCAAGAGTTCGCCGGCAATGCGGGCTTCGGCATGGAAGGCCATCGTCGTGTAGGGATTGTCGAAGTCGCCCTCGATGCCCAGGCGCTTGAACTCGGCCGACTGGATCTTAATCCAGTTGGCGGCGAAATCGCGGCATTCCTGGCGGAATTCGTTGA
This sequence comes from Pararhizobium sp. PWRC1-1, assembly GCF_049897905.1. Classification (NCBI taxonomy): domain Bacteria; kingdom Pseudomonadati; phylum Pseudomonadota; class Alphaproteobacteria; order Hyphomicrobiales; family Rhizobiaceae; genus Pararhizobium; species Pararhizobium sp. PWRC1-1. The sequence continues at coordinate 209,710 of NZ_JAFCXE010000006.1, forward strand.
CCGGGACCTCGTCCTTGTTCTTGCCCTTGGCGCGGTAGGCTTCCTCGATCTTCCATTCGATCGGCAAGCCGTGGCAATCCCAGCCCGGCACGTAGTTCGAGTCAAAGCCGCGCATCTGGAACGAGCGGGTGATGATGTCTTTCAGGATCTTGTTCAGCGCATGGCCGATATGGATATTGCCATTGGCATAGGGCGGGCCGTCATGCAGCACGAACTTTTCGCGGCCGGCGGCCGAGGCGCGCAGCTGCTTGTAGAGGCCCATCTCCTGCCAGCGGGCAACCGTTTCCGGCTCTTTCTGCGGCAGGCCGGCACGCATCGGAAATTCGGTTTCCGGCAGATAGAGGGTCTTGGAATAATCGAGCTTTTCGGCAGTATCGGTCATGGTTTCAGCAATCATATCTGGGGCGCGTGTCGCCGCGCATGCGAACGGGATATCATAAGGGAAACGGTGGCGCTCGTGCCGAACGCCGAAAACCCGGACCTTCCGGCGGCTATCAAAGCGCTGGGAAGGCCGGGCCAATAATTCGCTGATCACGTATCAATCGACGATATCGGGTCATGGTGGCGGTTGTTTAAGCGGTTTTTGCGCGAAAAGGAAGATGAGAACGGCAAAGTTTCAAAGAACGATGTGCGTCATGGCGATGAAGCGCAGTTTCCGGCATTTTATTGATATTGGAACCGGCAGCGAGTTAGCGATGGCACATGATGCCGCCACCTCATTTTAATTTAGATGAAGAGCGCGCAACGGGCTCCCTCTTCTCCCCAGCGGGGAGAAGTGCCGAACGCAGTGAGGCGATGAGGGGGCGCTTCGGCGAAGCCGGAGCAAGACAGAAGTGGCCTTCGCCCCCCCTCATCCGGCCCTACGGGCCACCTTCTCCCCGCTGGGGAGAAGAGGGAACGCAGCAGAAAAGCCCATTAATCCTTCGGGTTTTCCAGCATGACGGCGCGGAGCGCGTCGTTGATGCGGTCCTGCCAGCCAGGGCCGTCGTCCTGGAAATAGTGGAGCACGGCGCTGTCGAGCTTGATGGACACCAGCTCCCTGGTTTCCGGCAAGGCGCGCTTCTCGACGGCGGGTGCTGCGACCTTCTTGACCGGCTTGAACAAAGCTTCGGCGGCATCCATGGCGCTGACGGGCCGGCGGGGCGTGGTGGCCATTGGGATCATCCTTTAGGAGTTTGCATCCAGACCGAATGCGATTTTGCTGTCGATCATACTGAGCGCCTTGACGCCGGAGAGCAAGGCGCGGGCTTCGGCATCATCCTGCTTCATCTGCACCACCAGCGGATCGAGACCGTCGAATTTCAGCTCGTCGCGCAGGTGACCGAAGAAAGAGACGGAACAGACTTCGCCGTAGAGATCACCGGAAAAATCGAACACGAAGGTTTCGAGCAGGGCAATGCCGTTGCTATCGACCGTCGGACGCTTGCCGAAACTGGCGACGCCATCATGAATGCTGCCAGCGGCGCGGCGGAAGCGCACGGCATAGATGCCATTTCGGAGTTCCACTTCCGGCGGAAGCTGCATGTTGGCGGTGGGATAGCCGAGTGTCCGGCCAAGCTTCTTGCCGTCGATCACTTCAGCTTCCACGGTGTAGCGATAGCCGAGCAGCCCGGCTGCCTGGGACACGTCCCCCTCACCCAGCAGCCCGCGAATATGGCTGGAGGAAATCACCGAGGCGTTCTCATCGCGAAAAGCATCGACCAGCGTGACGCCAAAGCCGTTCTCCCCACCGGCGGCCATCAGGAAGGCCGGGCCGCCTTCCCTGCCCTTGCCGAAATGAAAATCGAACCCGGTGACCACATGGCTGGCATGCAGCCAGTCCATCAGAACTGAGCGGATGAAATCGGAGGCGGAAAGCTCGGAGAAGGTCCGGTCGAACGGGTATTCGATAACGGCGGAAAAGCCCATGCCTTCGAGGATACGCGCCTTCAGCGGCGCCGGCGTCAGACGGAAGACAGGCCGGTCCGGCCGGAAGACGCTGCGGGGATGCGGCTCGAAGGTCAGCACCAGGGCCGGAACGCCGCGCACTTGTGCCTCTTCCAGAGCCCGGTTCAAAACTGATTGATGGCCGCGATGCACGCCATCGAAATTGCCGATGGCGATGACCCCGCCGCGCAGCGCTTCCGGAAGGGGTTCGCGGGTCTCGTTGCGATGAAAAACCGTCATGTCCGTTCGCCAGTCATCTCTTCGTGCAGGTCGGCCACGGCAGATCCGTCAAGCCAGTCTCGGCATCCACCATTTCGGCGTAGCGCCTTCGTTTTTCAAGAATGCCGTCAGCTTGGCTTCATCCGTCTTTTCGGCCGCCATGTATTCGGCCGCGTGGATGCCAGCGCTGATGTAGAGAACATCGAGGCCGAAATCCTGTGCGCCCTTGATGTCCGTCGGCATGCCGTCGCCGACGGCGATCACCCGCGACAGGTCGAGCCCGCCGCGCACGGCCTTGGCTTCTGACAGGGACGCGCGATAGATCGGCACATAGGGCTTGCCGGAAATCCGGGTTTCGCCGCCAAGCTCCTCATAGACCTTGGCAATGGCGCCGGCGCAGGGAATGAGCTTGTGACCGCGTTCGACCACCAGATCCGGATTGGCGCAGATGAACGGAACCTTGCGCTTGGCCAGAACGGACAGCGTGGCGCGATAGTCATCAGCAGTCTCGGTCTCGTCGTCGAAAAATCCGGCGCAGACGATGATCTCGGCTTCCTCGGAGGACACCATGCTGACGCCGAGACCTTCGAGCAGCGGCAGATCCTTTTCCGCGCCGATGAAATAGACCTTCTTCGGACCGGCCGAGATCAGCGCGCGAGTGACGTCGCCAGATGTTACAATCCTGTCATAGGCGCTATCGGGCACGCCAAGGCCGCGGATCTGGACGATGACGCCGGGATGCGGGCGCGGCGAATTGGTTATCAGAACGACGGTCAAACCCTTGGCGCGCGCTTCGGTCAGCGCCTCGCAGGCCCCCTTGAACGCCTCGACGCCATTGTGCAGCACGCCCCAGACATCGCAGAGCACGACATCATAGCGGCTGGCAATGTCGCGAAAACTGTTGATCCGAACGGCCATGCTGGCTTCCCGCAGAAAAGAAATGGTCGGGCTGACATCGCAGGCAGGCGTTAAAAACACAAGTCTTGATCCGGAAAATGGCGGCTGAATTCCAAGGTTTCCGGCGCGGAACGAGATGGAACCGCTAAAATCCACGGATCAGCCAACCGGCAACCGCGCAGATGGCGAGCGTCGCCACGACACCGCGCTTGAAGAAAAACAGCAGCACGGCGGCCAGAAGGGCCAGGCAGAAAGCCGGAAACTGGAAGGTCTGCCAAACGGGAAGCGGCATGGACATCGGCCCTGCCGCAAAGCGATCCACACTGGAAAAGAGAACGTGCAGGCCGAACCAGACGGCCAGATTAAGGATAACCCCGGTGACAGCTGCCGAGATCGCCGCAAGCGCGCCCGAAAGCGCCCTGTTGTTGCGCAGGGTCTCGACATAGGGGGCACCGAGAAAGATCCAGAGGAAACACGGAACGAACGTCACCCATGTCGCAAGCGTCGCCCCGAGCAAGCCGGAGACAAGCGGATCGAGCCCCAGCGGTGCGCGAAAGGCGGCCATGAAGCCAACGAAGGACAGCACTAGCACCAGCGGCCCGGGTGTCGTTTCTGCCAGCGCCAGGCCATCCAGCATTTCACCGGGTTTGAGCCAGTGATAGGTCTCGACCGCCTGCTGCGCGACATAGGCCAGAACGGCATAGGCGCCGCCAAAGGTCACCACCGCCATCTTCGAAAAGAACAGACCGATGGCGGTGTAAACGGTACCAAACCCGAGTATCGCGCCGATGACGACGAACGGCGCGATCCAGAGCGCCAGCCAGGTGGCGAGAACCTGAAACGTGCGGCTCCAGCTGGAAGCGCCATCCGGAAAGCTGCTGTCGATGACCGAGGGTCTGTCGGCAAGTGCCTGTTTCGCAGCCGCCGCCATGGCTTTTTCGCCTGTTGCCGGCTGCAGCTGCGTGGCGACATATCCGGCAATGCCGGCCACCAGAACGACGAGCGGAAACGGCAGATCAAAAAAGAACAGGGCTGCGAAGGCGAGCGCTGCAACGATCAGCGCGAAACGGGTTTTCAACGCACGGCGCCCAACGCGAATGACCGCCTCAATGACGATTGCCAGCACCGCGGCCTTCAGCCCGAAGAACAGACCAGTCAACCAGTCGGCTTGCTGGAACAGCGCATAGGCCGATGACAGGCCGAGGATGACGAAGAACCCAGGCAGGATAAACAGTAGCCCCGCGACGATGCCACCGCGCGTGCCGTGCAGCAGCCAGCCGATATAGGTGGCAAGCTGCTGCGCTTCGGGGCCGGGCAAGAGCATGCAGAAATTCAGCGCATGCAGGAACCGGCTCTCGGAAATCCAGCGGCGCGCTTCCACCATCTCCCGGTGCATCAGCGCGATCTGCCCGGCGGGGCCGCCAAAACTCAGGAGCCCGATCTTCGCCCAGACTTTGGTAGCCTCCGCGAAGGACGGATGTGGTGGCGGAGACTGTATCTGCACCACCTCATTCATGGTCCTTGGCCTTCTTCGCGGCGTGTTGCACCCAGTCGTGTTTTTCCTGCGTGGCGTCACGCGCCCAGCGATAGAAGGCATCGTAGAGCGTCATGCCGGCTTCCAACTGCTCAAGATCGTCGGCAAACACCCGCGACAGGCCGAGCGAGGCGGCGAGCAGGCCAGACGCCTCGGGCACCAGATCGAGCCGGTCGGTGTCGGCCGCGCGGACGATCAGCGCCAGATGCTGAAGAGCGGGAAGGGACAAGCCGAACTCCGCGATCATCGTATCGAAGGTGCAGCCCTCACCCCTATGGCTCCAGAAAACATTCTCCACATCGAACGGCGTGGCGCCGAAACGCTCCGCAACGGCCTCGACTTCGGACGGGGCAACGAAGAGAAAGGATGCGGCGGGATCGACGAAGCGGCGGATCAGCCATGGGCAGGCGATGCGGTCAATCTTGGGGCGGGAGCGCGTTACCCAGACAGAGGCACCACCGGCATTGCCACCGGGTATGGCGGCGGCCGGGACGAGCGGCAGGCCCGCAGCGGTCCAGGCTTCAAGACCGCCTTCCAGGGTTTCCGCCTGAGCGCCGGCGTTTCGAAGCCAGGCGGCAACGCCTTCGCTCAGCTTCTTGCCCTTCTGGCAAACCACCACGACCCAAAGGCCGCGATAATCCGCCGCCCACTGCGAAGCCGAAGCAAAAGGGCGGCGCATGGATGCAGGAACAAGCGAGGGCAGTGCTGCGAAATCTTCGTCGTCGCGCACATCAATGATGACCGGTCCTTTTGAAGTTCCGGTCAGGCGGGCGAGTTTTTCAACTGAAATGGAGTTGTACGAGGCCATGATACGTCCCTTTTCTTTAAAGAGTGGACGCGAAATTCTGGCATGACGCCTCGTGGGGCGATCGCAGACCCCATGGCAACTGTTAAACAAAAAATAGCAAATCGAGTCAATCAGCGTTTCGATGAAAAATTCAAACCGTCTTCTTCTTGACTCACAAGACAGCCATCCTTATCTCCAGGCCGCTAGCACTCAAGCAATAGGAGTGCTAACATCCATCCATCGGATCGCAAAGACGATCCGTGAAGTCATTTGATCGAGGGATTAGACAATGACAAGCACCAATTTCCGCCCGCTGCATGACCGCGTCGTCGTGCGCCGTATCGAGGCCGAAGCCAAGACCAAGGGCGGCATCATCATTCCGGATACCGCCAAGGAAAAGCCGCAGGAAGGCGAGATCGTCGCTGTCGGCACCGGCACCCGTGACGACAAGGGCGCTCTCATCGCGCTCGACGTCAAGGCTGGCGATCGTATCCTGTTCGGCAAGTGGTCGGGCACCGAAGTCAAGCTTAACGGCGAAGACCTTCTGATCATGAAGGAAGCCGACATCATGGGCGTTATCGGCTGATCCAGCCGATTTCCACCTTTCTACTTTCCATAAAACCAATTGGGCATCAGCCCGGGAGTTTTTAACATGGCAGCCAAAGAAATTAAGTTCGGCCGTACCGCGCGCGAAAAAATGCTGCGCGGCGTCGACATCCTCGCAGACGCAGTGAAGGTCACGCTCGGTCCTAAGGGCCGCAACGTCATCATCGACAAGTCCTTCGGCGCACCGCGCATCACCAAGGACGGCGTTTCCGTCGCCAAGGAAATCGAACTTGAAGACAAGTTCGAAAACATGGGCGCCCAGATGGTCCGCGAAGTTGCTTCGAAGACCAACGACATCGCCGGCGACGGCACCACGACAGCGACCGTTCTCGCCCAGGCCATCGTTCGCGAAGGCGGCAAGGCCGTTGCTGCCGGCATGAACCCGATGGACCTGAAGCGCGGCATCGACCTCGCAGTCGCAGCCATCGTCAAGGACCTCGTTGCCAAGGCAAAGAAGATCAACACTTCGGAAGAAGTGGCCCAGGTCGGCACGATCTCCGCCAACGGCGAAAAGGAAATCGGCCAGTACATCGCTGAAGCGATGCAGAAGGTCGGCAATGAAGGCGTCATCACGGTTGAAGAAGCCAAGACCGCCGAAACCGAACTCGAAGTCGTCGAAGGCATGCAGTTCGACCGCGGCTACCTGTCGCCTTACTTCGTAACCAACCCTGAAAAGATGGTTGCCGAGCTGGAAGACGCTTACATCCTTCTCCATGAGAAGAAGCTCTCCAACCTGCAGGCCATGCTTCCGGTTCTGGAAGCCGTCGTTCAGACCGGCAAGCCGCTCCTGATCATCTCGGAAGACGTTGAAGGCGAAGCTCTTGCTACGCTCGTCGTCAACAAGCTGCGTGGCGGCCTGAAGATCGCTGCCGTCAAGGCTCCAGGCTTCGGCGATCGCCGCAAGGCCATGCTCGAAGACATCGCGATCCTGACCGGTGGCCAGGTTATCTCCGAAGACATCGGCATCAAGCTGGAAAACGTCACGCTCGAAATGCTCGGCCGTGCGAAGAAGGTTTCGATCTCCAAGGAAAACACCACCATCGTTGATGGCGCTGGCAAGAAGGCCGAAATCGAAGGCCGCGTTGCTCAAATCAAGGGCCAGATCGAAGAAACCACTTCGGATTACGACCGCGAAAAGCTGCAGGAACGTCTTGCCAAGCTCGCTGGCGGCGTTGCCGTCATCCGCGTTGGCGGTGCGACTGAAATCGAAGTGAAGGAAAAGAAGGACCGTATCGACGACGCGCTGAATGCAACGCGCGCTGCCGTTCAGGAAGGTATCGTTCCTGGTGGTGGTACGGCTCTGCTGCGCGCCTCGATCGTTCTCGATCTCAAGGGCGCAAACGACGATCAGACTGCCGGTATCTCGATCATCCGCAAGGCACTTCAGTCGCTGGTTCGCCAGATTGCTGAAAACGCAGGCGACGAAGGCTCGATCATCGTTGGCAAGATCCTCGAAAGCAACACCGACAACTACGGCTACAATGCCCAGACCGGCGAATTTGGCGACATGATCGCCATGGGTATCGTCGATCCGGTCAAGGTTGTCCGCACAGCCCTGCAGAACGCAGCTTCGGTTGCTTCGCTGCTGATCACCACGGAAGCCATGATTGCCGAACTGCCGAAGAAGGATTCGGCTGGCGGCGGCATGCCTGACATGGGCGGCATGGGTGGCATGGGTGGCATGATGTAATAAGGCGCTGCCTTATTACGAATGACGACTTGAGTGCTTCCGGATTTCCGGAGCAAGAAAGGGCGGGCCGCAAGGTTCGCCCTTTTTTGCTCGCCCACGGCGGAAAAAGCCAGCTTGGGCACCCCGATCGCGCCCCGATTTTCGAACCGGTTTCCGATTGCACCGGGGCAGATGGATGCAATCTTGAATATTTATCTCGGACCGCAAAATATTTGTCACAAGCCCATTGAAGCGGCAGGAAAAGCAATTATAACAGCGCACCAAGTGAACCACAGATTCACAGGGATCCAAGCCCGGAAGAATTGAAGACAGACTATATCAATTTCTCCGCATTAACTGTTTACCCAACATTCCTTTGATCCCAGACCATAAAGCCTGTAGATTTTCCTCGCATACAATTTGTTTTGTCTTGTCCATACAAGAGGCAAGACCTTGACGTTAAGCTTTCTATCTGTTGCAGCAAACTAGGCCTCTGGATCTATTTAAGGTGCACTGTAGCTATGCTGAAAAATGGAAATAGTTTCTTGTGAACCGTTAGCGGGAAGAGACGAATGAATTTCTTACTTTGTGCACAGACCGGGGCCGGCCTTGTTTAAGATTGCAAGAACAGGCGCACCCCAGACACCCGGAGCGGATTCCTTTGCCCTTGGCGAAAGCGGGCAGGAATTGCTCAGCCAGTTCTGTTTTTCCGAAGGCTGGTCCGGAGACCTGTCGAACGGGCTTTTTCGGCTGGGTGAAAGAGCCGCGGCCATGCACGGCCTGCATGAGGCCGAATGCGGGCTGCTCAATCTGGTTCGCTGCTATGACAGTACTGATCGCAACCATGTGCTCGCGCTTTTCGAACAGGCCGCGACGACCTCATCGTCCTTCTGTTTTTCCACCACGATCATTCTGGCCTCGGGCCAGAAGCAGCCGGTCTTCTGCGTTGGTGAATCCGCAGGGCTGGAACAGCGCTATTCGGGATCGATGCTCGGCGTCTTCTTCTTCCCCCGGTTCCAGTTGGAAGCCAAGGGGCGAATTTTCAATCACCATCATCAATAGGGGACGGCTGCCGCCTATGGCAGCAGCGTCTTCAGGTCTGCCTGCGGGTCCGCAAGGATGGCGCGGTCGGGCGTCAGGCCGAGGTCGAGAAGCTTCTTGCCGGTGACATAGGCTTTGGCGTCGTTCAGCGCATCGACGGCGACCAGCTTGCCGGCCGTGAAATACCAGACCGAAATACTGCCTTCGCGCTGTCCCTTGCGCACCACCGTCTCGTCGTGTCCGTGGCCAAAGCCGGCGATCTGCAGCTTGACGTCATACTGATCCGACCAGAACCAGGGTTTGGGCTCGTAAGGCGCTTCGCCGCCAGCCAGCAGCGCTGCCACGGCCTCGGCTTGGTCAACGGCATTCTGGACCGATTCCAGCCGGATGCGGATGTCCTTCCAGGGTAGTACGGCGCAATCGCCCATTGCATGGATCGAGGGATCGGACGTACGGCCGAAACCATCGACGACAATGCCGTTGGCAACGTCCAGACCGGCGGCATGCGCCAGCGCGTCATTGGCCGTCACACCAATGCCGACGATCACCAGATCGACCGGAATGGTGGAGCCATCGGTCAGTTCCGCTGATGTCACCCGGCCATCGGTACCGACGAGCCGGACAAGGCCGGTGCCCTCGCGGATATCGACGCCGCGCGATGTGTGAATGTCCTTGACGAGGTAGGAGGTCGCAACCGACGCGACGCGCTGCAGAATGCGGTCAGCCATTTCGATGACGGTTACATTAAGCCCGCTCGAACGCGCCACCGCTGCGGCTTCCAGTCCGATATAGCCGCCGCCGATGATCAGCGCGTGTTTGCCGGGTTTCATTTCCTCGGCAAGACGGTCGGCATCGGTGAAATCGCGCACCACGAAGACGCCGTCGAGATCGCCGCCGACACTGGCCGGCAGTTTGCGCGGGGTCGAGCCGGTGGCGAGTGCCAGCACGTCGTACTCCAGCGTCGAGCCGTCGCTGAGGGTGACTATCTTTGACGACCGGTCGATCGCCGTGACCGACGTGGAGAGGCGGATATCGATAGCGTGCTCGGCGTACCAGCTTTCCGGCCGGTAGAGCAGCCGGTCGAGATCCATTTCGCGCAGCAGGTATTTCTTCGAGAGCGGCGGCCGCTGATAAGGGTGGCTGGCTTCCGACGCGATGATCGTGATCGGGCGCTCGTCCTTCAGGGCCCGCAGTTTCGCCACCAACGCAAAAGCGGCCTGACCGCCGCCCACAACAACAAGTCTGCCTGCCACGTTTGTTCCACCCGCTGAGAAAGCTTCTTTTCCTCAGACCTAGCCTGTCCGCCCGAGTGTCGTCAACATGAGCGCCGTCAACACGGGCGGACCGCAGGCAATGGCGCGATCAGTCGCGCTTGGGAATGTCCATGCCCTTTTGCACGGCCGGACGGGCAAGGGCACGATCGACCCAGGCCATGACATTGGGGAAACTCGCATATTCCAGCACATCGGCAGCGCCATAGAATTTGCGGGCACCCTCGATCCAGGAATAGGTGGTGATATCGGCGATGGTATACTGATCGCCCATCAGCCATTGACGGCCTTCAAGACGCCCTTCCAGCACGCCGAGAAGCCGCTTGGCCTCATCGCGGTAGCGCTCCATCGGATAGGAATTGTTGGCGACCTTGTCGGCCGCGAATTTGAAGAAATGGCCGAACTGGCCGAACATCGGCCCGACGCCGCCCATCTGGAACATCACCCATGCGAGCGTCTCGTAGTGTCCGGCCGCATCGGCTGGGATCAGCTTGCCGGTCTTTTCGGCGAGATAGACGAGGATGGCGCCGGACTCGAACAGGCCGATCGGCTTGCCGCCCGGACCATTCGGATCGATGATCGCCGGGATACGGCCATTGGGATTGAGCGAAAGGAATTCCGGCGTCTTCTGGTCATTTGTACCGAAGGAAATCAGGTGCGGCTCATAGGGCAGACCGAGTTCCTCAAGCGCGATCGAAACCTTCACGCCATTCGGCGTCGGCAGCGAATAGAGCTGAATGATATCCGGGTTTTTAGCGGGCCAGCGGGTGGTGATCGGGAAGGAACTGAGGTCGGCCATAAGGAACTCCTTGAGGTTGGAATTCGAATATAAGACAGTCGTGTCCAAATTGTCAGGACGCTCAACGGAATTTTTGGGTGCATTTTTGAGGCGGATCAGGACCCCATCCGCCGTTAATTGCAATAGATTGCGCACGGTAGCATTTTATCCTACTCTTCCAAGCAAGCAATTCTGGAACTTTCTCATGGTTGAAAAACTGAGCATTACACTTCCCACCGAAATGGTCGATGCCATCAAAAGCCGCGTCGAAGCCGGTTCCCACGCCTCAACCAGCGAGGTCATCCGCGAAGCGATGCGGACATGGCTGCGTCTGGAAGAGGAGCATGAAGAGCGTATCGAAGGACTGCGCGCGCGCGTGAAGCATTCTCTCGATGACCCCAGACCAAACTTGACTGGAAAACAGGTCCGGGAACGGCTCGACGCGCTTTATGCGAAACACAACAGTTAATCGCGATGCAGCGCTTTCCGGTCGAATATCGCGTCGATGCTGTTGAAGATATCGAGCAAATGTTCAGCTATGTCCTGGAAACAAGCTTCGATGCGGTTACGGCCGCGCGGTTCACTGACCGTGTCTTCGAGCGCTGTGAAAAAATTGGGGATGCCCCCTTTGGTGGCGTATCGAGAGACGATCTCGGGCCGGGCATCCGGATTGTTCCCTTCGAGCGGAAGGCCGTTATCCTCTACATCGTTCGCGATCAGACCGTCTGGATCACCAATGTTTTCTCGGGACGCCGCGATTACGCGGCGCTTCTACGTCAAACACCAAAGGAATGACGCCATCCGGCCACAGGGCTAGGCAACAGCCCCTTGTACCGCCTCGATGATCTTCGCCACCAGCGAATCGCCCGCGTGCTCGGCCTTGCGCGCCCGCACCAGGCAGGCCTGCGACCGCAGCATGATGCCATCCGACAGGATCTTCAGGTGGTTGGCCTTCAGCGTCGAGCCGGTCGAGGTGATGTCGACAATGATGTCGGCCGAACCGGAGGCCGGTGCGCCTTCGGTGGCGCCCAAGCTTTCGACGATACGGTAGAGCTGGATGCCGTGCTGGGCGGAAAAGAACTGCTGGGTCAGACGCCAGTATTTGGTGGCGATCGCCAGCCTGCGGCCGTGACGGGCGCGGAAATCGGCGGCAACATCGCCAAGATCGGCCATGGTATCGACATCGAGCCAGATTTCCGGGACGGCAACGACGACATCGGCATGGCCGAAACCGAGCCGGGCGCAGAATTCGACGCGGGCATCGGCTTCCGACAACCCTTCGCGGATCAGGTCTTCGCCGGTGACCCCGAAATCAATCGAGCCGCTGCCGATCTCCCGGGAGATTTCCGACGCCGAGAGGAAGGCGATCTCGACATCGTCGAGACCTTCGACGCGGCCGCGATAGGAGCGTTCGTTGCCGACGGCGACGATCTTCAGGCCTGCCTTTTCGAAAATGGTGGAGGCATCGTCCTTCATCCGGCCCTTGGAGGGCAGCGCAATGGTGATGGTCATTGGGCTGCCTCCCCGTTTTGCGCCTTGGGCCCTTGCGGCTTGAAAAGCGCCTGCTCCATGCGGTCGAGCCAGAGCGCGAAGCCGACGGCGGGAATGCGCTCCTTTGCGCCCAGCAGCGTCATCAGCCGGTCGAAGCGGCCACCGCCGGCGAGAACCGCCGGGGAGCCCTCGATGACGATCTCGAAGACCATGCCGGTATAATAATCGAGCGGGCGGCCGAAGGCGGCGCGATAGGTGAGCGCCTTTGCATCCACACCGGCATTGCCGAGCGCTGCGACGCGCGCATCAAACCGCGACAGGGCGTCATCGAGCGTCAGCCCGGATTTCTCCGCAAACGCAAAAAGGGCAGCCGGTGCATCGGCAAGCGGCATGTTCAACGACAGGAATTCGCGCAGGACGGAAAGCGTGCGGCCATCGAGCGCGGTTTTTTCCAGCGCCCGCTTTTCCTTCAACCGGGCAGCGATTTCCTTCGGGCTGCGGCTGGCATTGGTGGAATAGCCGGTGGCTTCCATCGTCTCATCGAGATGCGCAATCAGCGCGGCCTCGTCGCCGGAGGAAAGCAGCGCCTCGATCTCGACGCTGAGCCCAGTGACCGGCTGCGGGCTCGACAGCCGCGTCAACAGCGTGTCGATCTGGGCGGAATTGCCAAAGGCATGGATCAGGCGCTTCTGCCAGCCGGCCGGCAGGCCGCAGGCGGCGACCACGGCTTCAAACACCGATTGATCGCCAAGCGTTACATCGAGCTTCTTGCCCGGCAGGCGCGCGGTAAGAATGGCGATGGCATCGCTGATGGCGCGGGCGTCGGCGCTCGCCACATCCGTCTCGCCGAGGTCCTCGATGCCGGCCTGGTAGAACTCGTTCGCCCCTTCCCGCCGCTGGCGAAAGATTTCGCCGAGATAGGAATAGCGCTGCGGCGTGCCGGTGGCGGTCTCGATATGGCGGAGGCAGACGGGGATGGTGAATTCCGGGCGCAGGCAGAGGCTCTTGCCCGTCTCGCTCTCGGTCATGAAGATACGGCGGCGCAAGTCTTCGCCGGCCATGTCGAGAAACGGCTCGGCCGGCTGGATCACCGGCGTATCGACGCGCAGTGTCCCCAGCCGCTCGAAATCGGCCAACAGATCCGCGGCAAAGGCTGGAAGGTTGATCAGGGGCATGGGGAACTCGCAACGCTGATGGGTGCGGGAATGCCCCTCCCCAACCCTCCCCACAAGGGGGAGGGAGTTAATCCGCCGAACCTGCCGTTTTCCATATTCAAAACCCTAGGAGTGGCCGTCTGCAAGACGTCACCAAGCTTCGCTCTTGATGGCAGCTTACGATCGTCTGTTGTGGTGGCTGGTACTGTCCGCGCGCACGAAACCACTCCCTCCCCCTTGTGGGAAGGGTTGGGGAGGGGTCTGTTTACAGGCAAACGCTCAAACATCTTAGCCGCGCGCCCGGTCTTCCGCCTGCTCGGCCAGCATTTCGCGCACCTTGGCAACGAGGTCTGCTTCCGGCACCGAGACCTGCGCCACGCGGGCTTCGCGCCAGGTGGTGTTGTCTTCGATCTCGCCCGACAGGCGCTTGCCTTCGATCAGATCCTTGATCTGCACGAGGCCCTGTGCGCGTTCGTCGCCGCCCTGGATGATGGCGAGTGGCGAGCCGCGGCGGTCGGCATATTTCAGCTGGTCGCCGAAGTTCTTCTTGTTGCCCTGGTACATTTCGGCGCGGATGCCGGCATGGCGCAGAGCTTGCGTGAACTGCTGGTACTTGCCGAGGCTTGCCGTGTCGCGGTCCATGACGCAGACGACCACCGGGGCGATGACCTCTTCCATGCCGACCTTGCCGAGGTTCTTCAGCGCCGTCATCAGGCGCGAGACGCCGATGGAAAAGCCTGTCGCGGGTACCGGCTGGCCCATGAAGCGCGAGACCAGGCCATCATAACGGCCACCGCCGCCGACCGAGCCAAACACGACCTTTTCGCCCTTTTCGTTGGTGACGGCGAACTGGAGCTCGGCTTCGAAGACGGGGCCAGTGTAATATTCGAGGCCACGGACGACCGACGGGTCGATCTTGATGCGTCCGGAATCGTAGCCAGCGCTTGTCACCAGACTGCCGATCAGGTTCAGCTCTTCCACGCCCTCGGCGCCTTTCGACGTTCCGGCCACCAAGGCGGCCAGATCGGCGGCACTCTCCGCGTAATCGGTGATGCCGATGAAGAAGATCACTTTGGCGATCTGATCCTCGTTCAGCCCCGCGCCCTTAGTGAAATCGCCGCTCTCGTCCTTGCGGCCGGGGCCAAGCAGCAGCTTGACGCCTTCCGGACCGAACTTGTCGAGCTTGTCGATGGCCCGCAGCACACTCAGCCGACGCCCAGCATTGTCGTCGCCACCAAGCCCGATGGCCTCGAGCACGCCGTCCAGAACCTTGCGGTTGTTGACCCGGATCACATAGTCGCCGCGCGCAATGCCCAAGGCTTCCATCGTGTCGGCCATCATCATGCACATTTCGGCATCCGCCTGAACACCGGCAGCGCCGACCGTATCGGCGTCGAACTGCATGAACTGGCGGAAACGGCCCGGACCCGGCTTTTCGTTGCGGAAAACGTAACCGGCGCGATAGGTGCGGTAGGGCAGCTGGATATCGTTGAAATTTTCAGCGACATGACGGGCGAGCGGCGCGGTCAGGTCGTAACGGGCGCTCATCCATTGCTCGTCATCATCCTGCAGCGAAAAGACACCTTCGTTCGGGCGGTCGCTGTCGGGCAGGAATTTTCCGAGCGCATCGGTATATTCGAACAGCGGCGTTTCGACCGGATCGAAGCCGTAGCGCTCGTAGACTTCGCGGATCTTCGCCGTCATCTCATCGACGGCGCGGATATCAGCGGCGTTGCGATCGACGAAACCGCGCGGCAGGCGGGCTCTCAGCTTCTGTGGCTTCTTCTTTTTGTCGTTCATGGCAGCAGCACTTTCAGCGTCGATCGGTCGTGCCCGATCCGTCATGGGAATTGGCGCTTTCCCTATCCGATCAAGGCCAAGGCGGCAAGTCTTTGCGCTGTCTGGCCCGGTCTAAACCCGCCGCGACAGGGTATCCCAGGTGTGAACGATGGTGCCCTCGCTCATCGTTGCTTCGGCCACGGGAATGAGGATCGAATGCGTGTCGCCGCGGATGACGCCTCTCACTTCCGACTGGAAGCGCATCCGCTTGAACTGCACGAAGCCGTCGGGAATGCTGGTGACCGACATGGCCGCCCCGCTGTAAAAATCGATACTGGCCAGTTTGCCGGATTTCAGGCTCGAAACGATTGCCGGATCCTCGATGAAGTCTTGGTACAGCCCGGTCATGTAGCGGCGGATGCCCTTGCCGACCATCGCCCGCATCAGCGGTGTCTCGACGAACTCCTGCCGCGAGCCTGCGAGATAGCGGATGTCCTCGCCCTCCCAGAGATTGCGGCTGTCGTTGGCCGAAAGGATCGACCGTAGCAGGACCTTCTCGGTATGTGCGTCAGCGCGCCGCAGGAAATCGACGATGGCCCCGATGGCGCGCAGGTCCGGCGTTGCAGATACCGCGCTCCCAGCGGGAGACGGTTGGCAGCGAAAAGCCCAGTTTCCAGGCGATGTCGCCCTGCGTCAGCCCGGCCTTCAGCCGGTAGGCGTGCAATTGCCCGACCAGTTCGCCCCGAATGAGATACACAGGATGCAAGTTTTCATAAAATCATGAGTTGTGTCTAGTATTTTTAATGGGCTAAAGGGAGAGTCAATGATCAATTGCCGCCGTTTCGGCGAAAGCTTTTGTCGACTATTTTTTGAAACCATGAAGACCAATTTCTGCTGACTGCAACGCCGCAGCGAACCACCAGACTCAGCGCTTTTCCGGCTGCCGGTAAAGCGCTTTTTGACGAAGGCGCCGAACTCGCTGCGGAAAGTGTCTCAGACTTGAAAATGCCGCGCGCAAGCGGCCGTGGGAAACGGAATAGCATGCTCAGATTCGTGAAACCCGGCTTCGGTACGATCCTTCCTGAGGACACGCGCGCCCACGAAGAGTGGATCGCCGAACTCACCGGGCATGACTATGTCATCGAGGGCTGGCACTGCGATCTTTCCACCGGCATCTTCTCCGTCGGCAAGATGGCGCAGCGTATTCACACGCTTGAGCAAAACCTCTGCGGGTTGCTCGATATCATCCGTGGATATGCGGAAAATCATCGCAAGATCGTTCTGAGCATTCTGGAAGAGGCAACGGCTTCGGCCTCGTCCTTCTGTTATTGCACGGATGTTACGCAGGCATCTGCAGGTCCTGTCCACTGCATCGGAACATCAAGGATCGACATCGCGGCGGCGTCCGGCCTTATGCAGGGTGTCTTTGCGTTTTCAAACGTGGGTCGCTGACCGGACAGCCTCCTTTTGAAAAAAGTCTGTGCCATCAGCCTTTTAATCGACATCGGCAGCCTCTATGTTTACGTCATGCGTATCGTGATCCTTACCCTTGCCCTCTTCTGCGCCTTGATCAGCGGCTGGACGGCGGCGCTCGCCCAGGTACAGGGCCTGAATGGCAATGCCGCGGGTCATCATAGGATGACCGCGATCCATCACGTGGTCTCGGCGGATGCCAGCGATCACACCTGCGCAACCGCAAAATCCTGCTCCCATCAGCCGAAGTTGGTGCATCCGATCTCCTGTTCGGCCTGTTTTGCCGTCATTCTGGATGCGCACAGCATCGACCGTGTCGAGCTTCCGACAGCTACCATCCTTCCCGCATTGCAAAAACCAATGCTGGCGACGCTCCTCAAACCGCGTTTCCCGCCTCCCAAGATCCCCCTTTCGTTTTCCTGAACGCGGGCCAACAGCCTGCACATTGCGATTTTAGAAACGAAAGAGAGCACATGATGTCTCTGAGAACGATCACGGCTGCAACATTGCTGGCCATTGCCTTCACCACCCCTCTTGCTGCTCAAGAAATGGACCACAGCAAGATGAACCATGGCGCCATGACAATGGACGGCATGGCGGAGCCGAAAGGTGACACAAGCGCGCCCAGCAAAGCCTTCACAGAAGCCAACGCCAAGATGCACGCCGGCATGGACATCGCCTTTACCGGCAACGCCGATATAGACTTCGTCCGCGGCATGATCGCCCATCACCAGGGTGCGATCGACATGGCGAAGATAGAGATGGAATACGGCAAGGATGCCGGGCTTCGCAAACTGGCCGAAGGCATCATTTCCGCCCAGGAAGCGGAGATCAAGACGATGACGGATTGGCTGGCCAAGAACGGCGGTTGATCGCCGATGATATGCGGCGCCGGGGCTTGTCTCCGGCGCTTGTCCGACCTTCCTCTTGACGGATGTTGACCGAACGCGGCCTTGCGCACATAATTTCCTCCAGTGCGTGGGAGGACGTCATGAAGGTATTCAAGAATATCGCAGGCATCGTCATCATCTTGCTTGGCGGCCTATGGATGCTGCAAGGCTCCAACATCATTCCCGGCATGGCCATGTCGGGCAACAGGGAGTGGCTGGTGATCGGCGCCATGCTGGTGATCTTCGCCATCGGGCTGCTCTACCAGAACAACCGGCCGACAACCCGGTTGCACGGCATGCCCGACGATCTCTTTTAGGACACTCCATCCTGATCAGGACGGCGTGTTTAGGGCCGCACGAACGCGCTCCGCAGGTCTTCGATCCTGCCGCGGCAGTAGCAGCCTTCGATGTGATCGTTGACCAGGCCCATCGCCTGCATGAAGGCATAGACCGTAGTCGGTCCGACAAAGGTCCAGCCGCGCTTTTTCAAGTCCTTGGAGATGAGCGTCGAGGTCGGCGTGGTCGGGTTGGCGACGATCGCCTCCCAGGTGACGATCTTCGGCCGCTCGTTGCCACCCGGCTCATGGCTCCAGAAATAGCGCGCCAGCGAACCGAACTCGGCCTTCAACTCCTGTGCCCGCTTGGCATTGTTGATGGTCGAGACGATCTTGCCGCGATGGCGCACGATGCCGGCATCGGCAACGCAGCGCGCAATGTCCTCATCGCCGAAGGTTGCCACCACATCGAAGTCGAAACCGGCAAAGGCGGCGCGAAAGGCCTCGCGCTTGCGCAGGATGGTCAGCCACGAGAGGCCGGACTGGAACCCTTCCAGGCAGATCTTTTCGAACAGCCGGATATCGTCGGCCATCGGCTTGCCCCACTCTTCATCATGGTAGCGCTGATAGTCCGCCAGATTGGCATGCCAGGCGCAGCGGTCTACGCCGTCCTCTCCGGTGATGATGCCCTTTGCCGTCACGCGCTTCTCCCTGAATTGTTTCAACTTCCACGGCGACCTTTGCGCGTGATGAACGTGCGGCGCTGTCGTTTACCGATTGCCAACCATAGTCATAAAGCCGGCGATAACCCTACCCAAAGCTTTATCCGGGCGAACGGCTTTTAATGAACCGGCATTTACCATTCGGTTGCTGCCAGGTGCCACGATCTTTCCATTCCGCCAATGGTTTTTTGGCGTCCGTAACGCTCGTCATCCGCGTAACCGCGGACGGCGAAGCTATGAGATATCCCGGCGAAAGGTAGTGAGTCCGTCCGATGCTGAAGAAAACCCTTATCCTTGCCACATCCCTGCTCGTTGCGTTGACTAGTCTGGCGCAAGCGCAGGACCGGTACCAGAACCGTCCGCCTGTCGTCATCAGCCCGGACCTGACAGCCCCCTGGGTAACCCAGCTCGGCGGCACACCGGAGCGGGTCGTCTATCGCCAGCAGCGGCCTATCGCGGTTCAGCAGCCGGGCGCCACCCGAAAACAGTATCTGTTCCAGAAGCGCGTTCAGCGTTCCGGCGCCGGCGTCGCACAGCCGGTGGCGATGACCCGCGCCCAGAGGCCGGTGCGGCAGTTGGACCCGCAGTTCCTGCCGCAGACCGTTGCCTATAACAGCAAGGAAAAGGCCGGCACGATCGTCATTGATACCAATAACCGCTTCCTTTATCTGGTCACCGGCAATGGCGAGGCACGGCGTTACGGCGTCGGCGTCGGCAAGCCGGGCTTCGAGTGGGCCGGCGCCCACAAAGTGACCCGCAAGGCGGAATGGCCAAACTGGACGCCGCCTGCCGAAATGCGCGCTCGCGAGGCGGCCAAGGGGCACTATCTGCCGGTCAGCATGAGCGGCGGCCCGGAAAACCCGCTCGGTGCGCGCGCCATGTATCTCGGCTCGACGCTCTACCGCATCCACGGCACCAATGCGCCCTGGACGATCGGTTATGCCGTTTCGTCAGGTTGCATCCGCATGCGCAACGAGGACGTCACCGACCTCTACGAGCGCGTGAAGGTCGGCACCAAGGTCGTGGTGATCTAAGCTGCCGCTTACCCGCCGGAGGGCCACAACGTGGCCTTTCGGCAACAGCGGTTCCAGCGATACTGCCATGTCGATCACATTTTCTCTATCCAGAACCCATAAGACTTGCGTAAAACGCGATATTGAATAGCGTTTCGCAGCTTAGGGCTGGAGAGGGAATCCATTGATGAGATATGCGTTGAAATCGTTGGCCGCGGCCGGATTTGCGGCCGCTGTCGTGCTTGGCGCGTCGAGTGCATCGGCCTTCATGCCGGGCGAACCGGCAGGCGCAAAGCCAAACTCCGACGTCACGCTGGTGGCGATGGAAAGGAAGCCGGCGCAAAAGTTTTGGCGCACCAAGGTTCGGCTGAGCACGGATGAGGCACCGGGCACCATCATCGTCGATACCAACAACAAATATCTCTATTACATCGAAGGCCCGAACCGGGCGACCCGCTACGGCATCGGCGTCGGCCGCGAAGGCTTTGGCTGGTCCGGCGTCGTCAAAGTGCAGCGCAAGGCCGAATGGCCAGGCTGGACACCGCCAAAGGAAATGATCGCCCGCGAACGCAAGAAGGGCCATATCCTTCCGGCCTTCCAGGAAGGCGGCATCGACAATCCGCTCGGCGCCCGTGCGCTCTATCTCTACAAGGGCGGCAACGATTCCGGCTTCCGCATCCATGGCACCAACCAGCCCTGGACGATCGGCCTCAACATGTCGTCCGGCTGCATCCGCATGATGAACAAGGATGTCGAGCACCTCTACGAGCGCGCCTCGATCGGCACCAAGGTCATCGTCGTCGGCCCCGGCAACAAGCAGGGCAATGTTTCCTACAATGACCGTGGCGTCGACCTCCTGCGGACGATCTTCGGCGGCTGAGGGTCTATCTCCCTCTTCTCCCCAGCGGGGAGAAGAGCCTGATGTAGCGAGGCGATGAGGGGGATGCTTCGGCAAACTCGGAGCGTACCGCCCCCTCATCCGGCCCTGCGGGCCACCTTCTCCCCGGCGGGGAGAAGAGGGATTTTTACCTCCCCCTTGAGGGGGGAGGTCGCGGCGCAGTCGCGGGTGGGGGTGACCACCGCGAACACCACAAGCCATTGGTTATGCCGCAGATCACCCCACCCCGGCGCTTTGCACCGACCCTCCCCCTCAAGGGGAGGTTGGAATGCCGGCGGGCTGCTCGCCACCATAGGCCCAGTCCAGCAATTCGACCGTGTGCAGGATCGGCATGGCTGTGCCGGTGGAGATCTGGGTGATGCAGCCGATATTGCCGGTGGCGATGATGTCGGCCTTGGTCGCCTCGATATTCTTCACCTTGCGCGCCTTGAGCGTCGCCGAAATTTCCGGCTGCAGGATGTTGTAGGTACCGGCCGAGCCGCAACAGAGATGGCCTTCCGCCGGATCGCGGACGGTGAAGCCGGCATTGCGCAGCAACAGTTTCGGCGCCAGGGTGATCTTCTGGCCGTGCTGCATCGAGCAGGCCGAATGATAGGCGACGATCAGGTTTTTTGGCTCCTGGCGGGGCAGATCGAGCGTCGCCAGATATTCGGTAATGTCCTTGGCCAGAGCCGAGACACGCGCGGCCTTTTGCGCATAGGCCGGATCGAGCCGCAGCATATGGCCGTAATCCTTGATAGTGGTGCCACAGCCCGATGCGGTAATGATGATGGCATCGAGCCCGCCCGTGTCCGCAGCCTTCACCCAGACATCAACATTGCGACGGGCAGCAGTCAGCGCCTGCTCTTCGCGGCCCATATGATGCACCAGCGCGCCGCAACAGCCCTCGCCTTGCGGCACCACGACCTCGACGCCGAGCCGCGTCAGTAGCCGGATGGCTGCCTCGTTGATCCCGGGCTTCAGCACCGGCTGGGCGCAGCCGGTGAGAATGGCGACCCGGCCGCGTTTCTCGGTTTGGGCAGCACGGATGCCGGGCACGGATGCCGCGGAAGCCGGGGCTATGTCTGAGGGTGCAAGGTCCAGCATGACGCCGAAGGTCTTCAAAAACGGCACCCGCTTCACCGCCGCCGCGAGCGGCTGACCAAGCCGGGCCGCCTTCAGCGCCAGCCGGAACCGGCCGGGATAGGGCAATACCGCCGCCAGCACGCTACGCACCAGCCTGTCCCTCAAGGGGCGCTTGTAGGTCTGCTCGATATGGACGCGGGCGTGATCGACCAGATGCATGTAATCGACGCCGGACGGACAGGTGGTCATGCAGGCCAGACACGACAGGCAGCGGTCGATATGGGTGACCACTTCCTCATCGGCCGGGCGGCCGTTTTCCAGCATGTCCTTGATCAGATAAATCCGTCCGCGCGGACTGTCGAGCTCGTTGCCGAGCGTCACATAGGTCGGACAGGTGGCGGTGCAAAAGCCGCAATGCACGCATTTGCGCAGGATCCCCTCGGATTCGGCCACATGCGGATCGGTGAGCTGATCGGGGGTGAAGTTGGTCTGCATCAGGTGGCATTCCCCATGTCTGGCCCCTTATCCGGGGACGCATACCCCCCTCTGTCACTACGTGACATCTCCCCCTCAAGGGGGGAGATCATTCTTTTCCCAAGTTGGCCCTTTGGTAAGGCGGGCTTGGGGCTAGCGAGCAATCTCCCCCCTTGAGGGGGAGATGTCCCGGAGGGACAGAGGGGGGTGGACCGCATGCGCATCATCACCCCATTCTCCCCGGATTGAATATCCCCCTGGGATCGAATTTTTCCTTGATCCGCGCCGACAGCGCCGCAACAGGAGCAGGCTCCTGCTCGAAGGCCGGGGTAACCGCGCGAACCGCATCTGACGCCCGCAACAGTGTCGCATGACCGCCGCCGACACCCTTCACGAAGCGGCGCAGCATGTCGGCTTCGGCATCGGCTTCCATGCGCAGCCAGACGAGGCCGCCCTGCCAGTCGTAGAAGGCGTCGACGCCGGTTTGCAGCCGCAGGGCCGCGACCAGTTGATGGCCTGCGGTTGGGGCGACGGACACGCGCCAGAGCGGCTTTTGCGTGCCGTCGGCATAGGGTTTGACATCGCGGATGTCCCGCCAGAGCTTTTCCGTCGCCTCGTGATCAAGCACCGTCGCGGGCGCGACCTGGGCGAAGGCGGCTTTGAGTTTTTCGGCCCGGACAGCAACCGAGGCCGGTAGCCCCTCAAGCCGCAGGACCGTGGCCGCGCCCTCCGGATGACTGCTACCGACGAAGCGGTAACGGACGCTCTCCGTCAGGTGGGCGGCGCCGGACACCTCGACCGGCATGGACAACGCATGCGCCATGGCAGCGGCGGCCTGCGCGTCATCGAGGCCGAACGCCACGATGGTCGCGGCGGCAGGCGGCAAGGGCAGGACCTTGAAGGTGACTTCGGTGAGGAGCCCCAGCGTGCCGTGCGATCCGCACAGCAGCTTGACCAGATCGAGCCCGGTGACGTTTTTCATCACCCGGCCACCAGATTTGATCGCCTCGCCCGCGCCGTTGAAGAAACGGATGCCAAGCAGGTGATCGCGGGCGGCACCGGCGGTGATGCGGCGCGGGCCGGAGACATTGGCGGCAAAGACGCCACCGATGGTCGGCTCGCCGCTGGTGCCCATGACGCCGCGGTGATCCATCGGCTCGAAGGCAAGCATCTGCCGATTGGCGGCAAGTGCTGCCTCGATCTCGGCCATCGGCGTTCCCGCCTTCGCGCTCATCGTCATCTCGGCCGGATTGTAGCTGACGATGCCGGACAGTTTCCGCGCCGAGAGCACCTGTTCTGCCCGGACGCGGTTTCCAAAACCCGAACGTGTACCGCCGCCGGTGATCGCCAGCGGCATTCCCGATCCCGCAGCCTGCCGGATGATATCGGCGGCTTCCATTTCTGATGTCGGTTCGAAGTCCATGCTCATGCGGCTGGGCGTCCTTCCAGCGGAAAGACTTTTGACGGGTTCATGATCCATTGCGGATCGAAGGCGGCACGCGCGGCCATCTGCTGGTTCAGATCGACCTGGGTAAACTGGTGCAGCATCAGGTCGCGTTTCTCGATACCGACGCCGTGTTCGCCGGTCAGGCAACCGCCGGCATCGACGCAGAGCCTCAAAATATCGTTGCCTGCGGCTTCGGCGCGGGCGGCGTCTTCCGGATCGTTGATATTGTAGAGGATCAGCGGATGCATGTTGCCGTCACCGGCATGGAAGACGTTGGCGACGCGCAGGCCGTAGCCGTCGATGATCTCGGCGGTTTTCTTCAGGACATAGGGTAGCTGGCTGAGCGGCACGGTGCCGTCCATGCAGATATAGTCGGCGATGCGGCCGGTGGCGCCGAAGGCGGATTTCCGGCCTTTCCAGATCAGCGCGGCTTCCGTTGCCGACTGACTTTCGCGGATGGTGGCGACGCCATGGCGGCGAGCGATTGCGATGATGCTCGCCAGCATCGCCTCCATCTCGGCTTCCGATCCCTCGACCTCGATGATCAAAAGCGCCTCGACATCCATCGGATATCCGGCCTGCGCGAACGCCTCGCAGATGCCGATGGCCGGCTTGTCCATGAATTCTATGGCAACCGGGATAATGCCGGAACCAATGACTTCGGCGACACAAGTCCCCGCCTCTTCCGAAGACATGAAGCCGAAGAGGACCGGCCGCGACCCTTCCGCCTTGGCAAGCAACCGCACAGTCGCCTCGGTAACGATGCCGAGCTGGCCCTCCGAGCCGCAAACGAGGCCGAGCAGGTCATAGCCCGGTGCGTCCAGCGCCTTGCCGCCGAGTTCGATCACCGTGCCGTCGAACAGCACCATCTTGACGCCGAGCAGATTGTTGGTGGTGACACCGTATTTCAGGCAATGGGCACCGCCGGAATTCATGCCGATATTGCCGCCGATGGTGCAGGCAAGCTGCGAACTCGGGTCCGGCGCATAAAAGTATCCGTCAGTGGAGACCGCTTCGGAAATGTTGATATTGGTGACACCCGCCTGCACCGTCGCAGTGCGGTTGGCAAAATCGATATCGAGGATGCGCGACATTTTTGACAAGCCGATCACCACCGCATCGGATTGCGGAATGGCGCCGCCCGACAGCGAGGTGCCTGCCCCGCGCGGCACGACGGGAATGCCGTAGCGGCTGCAATATTTCAACACGGCCGCCACCTGCGCTGTGGTTTCAGGCAAGGCGACGGCCAGGGGCACCTGGCGATAGGCGATGAAGGCATCCGTCTCGAACGGCACCAGCCCACGTTTTTCGCTGATCAGGCAGCCGGCGGGCAGAATATCGGCGAGATCCTCGACGATCTGATGGCGGCGCGCGAGCACGGATGGTTTCGGCTCCAGAAAGGCAATCGTCTCCGGCATATCGGCCTCCCGGCGTAGTCGTCCTGCAGCATGATTGGTATTTTTTCTTTACCACTTTCACCATGACGCAGCAAATGCTAATCAGTTTTTCTGTTTTCGAAACAATGGTCAAGATTGATGACAAATCTGGGCGATCTTGAGGTGTTCACGCGTGTCGTATCCTCCGGCAGTATGTCGGCGGCGGGGCGGGCATTGGGGTTTTCCCCAGCTGTTATTTCCAAACGCATCAAGCGGCTGGAAGACCGGCTCGGCACGCGGCTGTTTCAGCGAACCACACGGCAGATATCACTGACCGAAGCCGGACAGGGATTTTACGACCGGGTGCTGGGGATCATGGCCGGCATCGAGGAAGCGGAGGCTTTTGCCTCCGGCCGCTCGGGGCAGCCGCAGGGCACGCTGCGCATCACCGCCCCCACCTCGTTCGGCCGCATGCATGTGGCGCCGCATCTCGCCCGCTTCATCGAGGCGCATCCCGATCTCATTTTGAATATCGTGCTCTCCGATGAATTTACCGACATCGTCGCCGAAGGCTTCGACCTTGCCATCCGCATCGGCGAACTCAGCGATTCGACGCTGGTGGCGCGTAAATTGGTGCCGGTTCGGCGCATCCTCTGCGCCTCGCCGGCCTATATCACTCGATATGGCACGCCGGACACGATCGACGACCTCGGCGACCATATCTGCCTGCGCCAGCATAATCACGACACCTGGAAGCTGGAAAGCGAGGCGGGCTCGATGAGCTACAAGCCGCAGGGACGGCTGATCACCAATTCATCGGAAGTGGTGCGCGAAGCCGTGCTTTCCGGCGCGGGCATCGCCCTGCGTTCCACCTGGGATGTCGGCAGCGACCTGAAATCGGGAAAACTCGTACAGGTCCTGCCCGAATGGGAGGGCTCCCGCAACCTGTTCGTCTCGGCACTCTATCCCAGCCGCCAGTTTCTGCCAGCCAAGGTGCGGCTGTTCATCGATTATCTGGCCGGGCTCTATGGACCGGAGCCTTACTGGGAGCGGTAGGTTTCCGGTGGAATGCGGTCCCAGAAACCGTGCCGGCGGATATGCTGCCTGCGCAGATCCGCGACATAATCGGCGTGTGACATTAAACCGTCATTGCCACCGGGACGTTTGGCTAGCGCCGCAAGCCGTGCAAGATAATCGGCGCCGTATCCATAGGCCTCCGACAAGCCCCGGCCGATGATGCGATCAAGCAGGGCGCGGTAGAGCGCGGTTGCCGCCGCGGGATAATCGGTAGCTTCGAACGCTTCGGCAGCGGGCAGAAGAAACTCGTAGAACTCTCCTTCCCAGACGCCCCAGCGGGCGACGACATAGCGCGCCGCGAGATCAAGCCTTGGCCAAGCCAGATAGAAGCGCAATGCGGCATGCGGTTCGCGGTGCTGCTCGACAAACGCGAAGGCCTTGTCCAGCGCCTCGAATTCCTCGAAATCGCCAGCCTTGGCGATATATTCGCGCAATATCCCGGCATCGAGGCCTTGTTCGAAAATCTTCCAGCGCACGGCCTGCGATGCGGCGCGATCCTTCATCCCATCCAGAATGGCGGCCTCGAGCCGGTCCTTGTCCGGCAATGCCTTCAGATCACCGCTGAGAATATCGGCGCGGCGGGCAAAGCCGATCCGCGATTTGCGGGGCTTGCGCACCCAGATCAAGGCTTCCGCCTGACGGTCGGCGGCATGCAGCCGCTCGGCAACCACGACAGGTTCGCGCAACGCCTCGGGCAGGCTCTCCTCGATCGCCACATAGGCATCGAGATCGGTGCGGGCATCGGCAATGGCGCGGCGCACATGGACGATGGCCGGCAGAATGGTGGTTCCGGCCGGTATCTTCGTGGCCGCAGCCAGGGTTTCGTCCCAGGATTTCAGGACGCCGGGCGATAGCGCAGCCGCAATCCGCACCGCCAGCAACGTCTTGACGCCGTGATAGTCCATGCCCTGCAGGCCAGGCGTCAGCAATGGCGGGATACGCGCCTGCTGGTCGAGGGGTACGAGTGGGGCGAGACGCCCAGCGGCCTCGCAGGCCTGGACATAGATGTTGGCGATGCGGCCGCTGGAATCGTTGACGCGCTCGGAAATCCCCTCATAGCCGAAGACGAAACGGATCAGCCGTTCCAGTGCCATGCCGGGATCGACGGCGCCGAATTCCTTGACGATGCTTGCCGCAATGCTGTCGAGGTCGTTGCCGAAGGCGCGTTCCTTCTGCCAGCGGATGCGCGTGCCCGATTTTTCAAGCGCCGTCAGGCGGCTGTCGATCAGCTTGGCCACGCCAGCGGCACCGCTGATGCCGGCAAGCGCCGCGCTCAGCCGTTTCTTGAAGGATGTGTTGAGGGCCGCCTCATCCAGCGCGATCTCGATCAGACGCTCCAGCCCGAGCGCCGTCAGGCCATCCCGGTCGAGTTTTGCCTTCTTCGCCGCTTTTACCGCTTTTGCCATGGTGTCGCCGGGTCGATTCGTTTCGAATATCCCAAAGGCTTAAAGACTTTCGCGGTCCTCGTCAGCATGGTGCTTGCGGATGCGCCTGACGACCAGCCACATGGCGAGAACGGCGACCGGCACGAAGAAGCCGGTCAGCACGCTCGACTTGATCGGAATGCCCTCGCTTTCCAGCGCCTTGGCAATGTAGCCGAACAGGCCGACGACATAATAGGAGATCGCGGCGACCGAGAGGCCTTCGACCGTCTGCTGCAGGCGCAGCTGCAGCTTGGCGCGGCGATCCATCGAATTGAGCAGCACGGTGTTTTGCCGCTCGAGCTCGACATCCACCCAGCTTCTGAGAAGCGCCGTAGCACGGGTGAGTTTTCGCGATAGGTTGGCCTGGCGCTCTTCCACCGACTGGCAAGTGCGCATGGCCGGCGCCAATCGCCGCTCCAGGAAGGTGCCGAGCGTTTCATAGCCCGGCACGCCGGTTTCGATCAGCGAGCGGATGCGCTCCTGAACGATGCCGTAATAGGCGCGGCTGGCGCCGAAACGATAGAGGCTGAGCGCCGCACCCGCTTCGAGTTCGGCGGCCAGAAGGGTGATTTCAGCCAGCATCTCGTCGGCCTTTTCGCGGGCGCTGGTGCGCATCCGCTGGGTGACGCCGGTCAGCCCGTCCTCGATCCGGCGGATATCCGGCGATAGCGATTGCCCCAGCGGCAGGCCCAGCATCGCCAGCGTGCGATAGGTTTCGATATCGAGCAGCCGCTGGACCAGCGCGCCGGTTCCGGCCTCGGTCATGCCGCGGTCGATGACGAGGATCTGCGTCAGGCCGTCGCCGTTCTGGCGGAAATCGGTCAGCACCACCGACTGGCCGTTCTTGATATCGCTGTAACAGAGGCTGGTCGGATCGAACGCGCTCATCGCCGCGCGCGTTTCCTCCGAATCCGGGCGGATTTCCAAGCGGATGCCGGAGATCAGCGTTCCCGGCGGCGAAAAACCATCGCCGAAGGGATGGGTGGTGACCTCGCCGCCAAACTGATCAGGAATGACGCCATCCCAGAAATAGGTCGAGAATTCGGTGTGGCGCTCCCAGCGTAGCGTGCCCTGCCCCCAGGACAGCGCATGATGGCTGGCCTCACGGCTGGGTGGCGAGACGCCGCGGGCACGCGACAGTTCCGAGAGCACGGCATGATCGACAGCAGCCCCGCCATCCGTCATGAAGGCGAGCTGGAAGATGACGCGCGGCGACGTCACCAGCGCATATGGACGCGCATGGATCTCGCCCAGCGCCTGGGCGCGGGCCGGAGCCGACGGAAATGCAAAACTGCGTTTGACCATGAAGCGTTTTCCCCTCTCACGCATCAATCAGAACTGTCTTATCAACAGGATGAGCAAAAGGGAAAGGACGCTTTGACGCAGGCCCGCGTTTGTTTCGGCCAGCCCACCATTGCATGGCTTTGAAAAGTGGCTAAAGAAATTGACCACTTTCGATGGGGTGACTAAGTTGGTGCTAAGGAGAGCTGCCGTGACAGACGACACCATCGATGCCTTTGCCCGCATCCCGCACAGCCGGACCTCCGGCGAAATCATCCAGCAGATCGAACTCCTGATCCTTGAAGGCGTGCTGCGCGACAGCGAACGGCTGCCAAGTGAACGGGATCTGTCGCGCCGCTTCGATGTCTCACGGCCGATCCTGCGCGAGGCGCTGAAGGAACTGGAGGCGCGCGGACTGCTGGTCAGCCACCATGGCGGCGGCACGTTTGTTGCCGATGTCATAGGCCAGGTGTTTTCCAGGCCGGTGATCGACCTGATTTCGCGCCACCAGAAGGCAACGCAGGATTACCTCGAATACCGCCGCGAGCTGGAAGGCATGACGGCGGAACTGGCCGCACGCCGCGCCACCCGCTTCGACCGGGATATGCTGACCCGCATCATGGAAGAAATGCGGGCGGCGCATCTGTCCGGTTCTGCCGAGGGCGGGTTGAAGACCGATGTCGAACTGCACAGTGCCATCGGCGAATGCGCCCACAACATCATCCTCTTGCACACATTGCGCGCCTGCTACCGGCTTTTGAGCGGCGGCATTTTCTTCAGCCGCGAGGTGCTGTTTGCAGCACCGGGAGCCGGCGACATGCTGCTTGCCCAGCATGAGGCAATCTATGACGCGATCATGGCCGGCGACCCGGCGCGTGCCCGTGAAACGGCCCAAGCCCATATCGACTTCATCATCACCGCCACAAGGGATGCCGAGCGCTCTGGCGAATGGGCCCGCATCTCGCAGTTGAGAATGCAGCAGCGCGACCGGCAGGCCGGCGCCTGAACCGTATATCAGCGACACAGAAGACACGCTCCCGGCAAATTTCTGTGCGTATCTCGCCAATGCCGTAAACATGCCTTATAAAGGCGCAATCGACACATCCCGGTGGTGCAATCCTACTAAATTGCCGGTCTTTCGCGTTGTCGCCCCCTTCATCAGAGGCGCCGCGATAACTATATGTGTCTCACCAAATCTGCGCGTTTACAGGCCGTTTAAAGCGAGCATATTGAAACGATATTGCAGACTAAAATGATTCGTTTTTTGAAAGGATGCCCCGACGTTGAATATTCTGAATCGCATTGTCACTGATGTACGCCTGATGTTCCGCCGTCCGGTGCGAATGCAGTGTGCTGCGCTGTGCTACCGGTTCAAGAAGAAAAGCGCGGTGCCCGAGATGCTTTTGATCACCAGCCGCGACACAGGCCGCTGGGTCATCCCCAAGGGCTGGCCGATGGAAGGCAAGATGTGTCATCAGGCTGCCGAACGCGAGGCGTATGAAGAAGCTGGCGTTAAAGGCGAGACCGGCGCAGAGCGGATCGGCTTCTACATGTACGACAAGGGCATGGATCAGGGCCTCAAGGTCCAGTGCATGGTTCAGGTCTATCCTCTGGTTGTTCTGGATATGCTCAAAAGCTTTCCGGAAAAAGGTAGCCGGAAGATGGAATGGGTGAGCTTTCAGGAAGGTGCCAAGCGGGTAGCCGAACCAATGCTCAAGGACCTCATCCTGAGTTTCGAACAGCGTCTGCTTGCCACCATGAACCCGGTTCAGAAAACCGCAGCGCAATAAACGTCCGAACATGACTGACCATGGGCGACGTGAGGCATACCCGACCCTGCTGCGCAGACTGGTGCTTGCTCCATGCGGGCAGGCTGCCTGAATTGGAGAACAGACGGTGACAAAACCGCGCCCGAGCCTCGAAAAGCCGACCCTCGACAAGTACCTGGACAAGGTGACCCTGACGGAGGAAGCAACGCACCATGTGTTGCGGCCGTGGGCCGGTGTCGGCCTCGGGCTTCTGTTCATGCTAGTCAGCGTGATTTTCGCTGCCGCCTATGTTTCCGAAGAGCCCAAGTACCTGATCATTCTCGCCGCCGCGGCCGTCGCCGGTTACATGGCGATGAACATCGGCGCCAATGACGTGACCAACAATGTCGGTGCTGCCGTGGGATCCAAAGCGATCACCATGAGGACGGCGTTGATCATCGCGGCCATCTTCGAGGTCGCGGGCGCCGTGTTTGCCGGCGGGCGCGTTGTTTCGACGATCGAGGCCGGCATCGTCGATGCGACACAGATGCCGTCCGGCGAGGCATTCGTCTGGGTGATGATGGCCGCTCTGGTTTCGGCCGCCGTATGGATCAACATCGCCACCTGGTCCGGCGCACCGATTTCGACCACCCACTCGATCGTCGGCGGTATTCTCGGATCCGGCGTTGCGGCAGCGGGCTTTTCCTCGGTTCACTGGGTATCGCTTGCGGGAATAACGGCAAGCTGGACAGTATCGCCGATCCTCGGCGGCGGCATAGCCGCACTGCTTCTAGCCTTCATCAAGACCTTCATCATCTATCGCGAAGACAAGATCGAGGCTGCAGTTTTCTGGACACCGATCCTGCTCGCCGTCATGACGGGATCGTTCGCCACCTATTTTACCGTGATCGGCATCGAGAAGGTGGCTCACATTCCCATGACCCAAGGCATCCTGATCGGCCTGGCCGTGGCGGCGCTTACCATTGTTGCAGGCAAGCCCTGGATCGCGCGGCAGGCTCAGGGGCTCGACAATCGCAACCAGTCGCTGCGCAAGCTATTCCAGATGCCGCTGATCCTGTCGGCAGCGCTGCTCTCTTTTGCCCACGGTGCCAACGACGTGTCGAATGCGGTTGGCCCGCTTGCGGCCATCGTTGCCAACGTCAACGGCCTCGCCATCGTGCAGACGACCTATGTGCCCCTTTGGGTCATGCTGATCGGCGCATTCGGCATTTCCTGCGGACTGCTGCTGTTCGGCCCGAAACTGATCCGGGTCGTCGGTGAGGAGATCACCAAGCTCAATCCGATGCGGGCCTATTGCGTGGCGCTGGCAACGGCGATCACCGTTATCATCGCCACATCGCTCGGCCTGCCTGTCTCGACCACGCACACCGCCGTCGGCGCGGTTTTCGGGATCGGCTTCTTCCGCGAATGGTACACCCGCAACTCGAAGCGGCGGCTGGAATATGTGCGCCAGAAAACCGGGCATCTGGACTTCGAACGGCGCGTCCAGCACAGTCCGGAAGAATCGCACCGCCGCCGCCTGGTGCGGCGGTCGCACTTCATGACAATCGTCGCTGCCTGGGTTATCACCGTTCCCGTTTCAGCGCTGTTGTCGGCGGCGGTCTACATGGTTTTCGCAGTACTCTTCATCTAAGGACTGATCTATGCGCGCCAACTTCCGCATGCAGCGGCTTTTCATCGACGTGCCGCTGGTAAAGGGGACGATCTACGAAGTCTCGCGGGAGCAATTCAACTATCTCGTCAATGTACTACGCTTCGAGGCGGGCGACGCTGTGCTCGTCTTCAACGGCCGTGACGGCGAATGGCAGGCGGAACTTTCATTTCCGACCAAG
The DNA here is from genome assembly GCF_049897905.1 of Pararhizobium sp. PWRC1-1. Lineage (NCBI taxonomy): Bacteria > Pseudomonadati > Pseudomonadota > Alphaproteobacteria > Hyphomicrobiales > Rhizobiaceae > Pararhizobium > Pararhizobium sp. PWRC1-1. The sequence goes on from NZ_JAFCXE010000006.1 coordinate 241,878, forward strand.
AAGCGCCTTTTCCTGACGGCGACCGAACAGGCCCGCCCACAACCGGCGCCGTGCGATCTGCACTATCTGTTTGCGCCGCTGAAGGTCGGCAGGCTCTATTATCTGGTGCAGAAGGCCGTGGAGATGGGCGCCGGCCTGTTGCAGCCGGTGATGACCCAGCATGTGCAGGGCAAGATCAGTAATCTCGACCGCGTCCGGGCCAATGTCATCGAGGCGGCCGAGCAATGCGGCGTTCTCGGCATTCCCGAGGTCGCCGAGCCGCGCAGGCTGGAAGACGTTCTCAACGGCTGGCCGAAAGACCGCCGGATCATCTTTTGCGACGAGGGCGATGCCGGACAAAACCCGCTGCCGGTTCTGGCGGCGGTGAAGGAACGCAAATTGGCGCTGCTGATCGGTCCCGAAGGCGGTTTTTCGGATAGCGAACGGTCTCTGCTACGCAGTCTGGATTTCGTCACCGCTATCCCGCTTGGCCCACGAATCTTGCGGGCGGATACGGCGGCGGTGGCAGCGATGGCCGTCATTCAGGCAGCGATTGGCGACTGGCAATAGGAACTGAGAAATTCAAGCCGTTTCGAGGTGTTGAAAATTTGAACCGGTCTTGAAACAATTTCACTTGCACCACACCTCAATCCGGTTCAATCACCCTCCTGATGTCTGCCGTCCGGCAGGTCCAGCCCGCTCAAAAGAAGACGCCCATGGCCAGAGACACCACCGACCAGACGCCGGTTACCTCGCTTGCAGACCTGACCGAATATCTGGCCGAGGGCAACAAGCCCAAGGACAAATTCCGCATCGGGACGGAGCATGAAAAGTTCGCCTTCTTCAAGGCAGACAACAGCCCAGTTCCCTATTCCGGCGACGCCAGCATCTCGTCGCTTCTGAACGGCATGGCGCAGAAAAGCGGCTGGGAACCGATCATCGATGCCGGCAATATCATCGGCCTTGCCGAACATTCCGGCCAGGGCGCGATTTCTCTGGAGCCCGGCGGCCAGTTCGAACTATCCGGCGCGCCGCTCGAAAATCTGCACCAGACTTGCAAGGAATCCAACCGCCATCTGGCCGATCTGCGCGAGATCGCCGAGCCCCTCGGCATCCGCTTCCTTGGCATCGGCGGCTCGCCGAAGTGGACGCTGGCGGAAACGCCGCGCATGCCGAAATCCCGTTACGACATCATGAGCCGCTACATGCCGAAGGTCGGCACGCAGGGCCTCGACATGATGTATCGCACCTGCACGATCCAGGTTAACCTCGACTTCTCGTCCGAAGAGGACATGCGCCGCAAGATGCAGGTGTCGTTGAAGCTGCAGCCGCTGTCGACGGCGCTGTTTGCCAGCTCGCCTTTTACCGACGGCAAGCCGAACGGCCTGCTCTCCTGGCGCGGCGATATCTGGCGCGACACCGACAACCAGCGCGCCGGCGTGCTGCCTGCGGTCTTCAATGCCGATTTCGGCTTCGAGGATTACGTCAAATGGGCGCTCGACGTGCCGATGTATTTCGTCGTTCGCGACGGCAAGTACCATGACTGCACGCATGTGACCTTCCGCCAGTTCATGAACGGCGCGATGAAGGGCGAGCTTGCCGACTGGGAGCCCAATATGGGCGACTGGACCAATCATCTCTCGACGCTGTTTCCGGATGTACGCCTGAAGCGCTTCCTTGAAATGCGCGGCGCCGATGGCGGCCCGTGGCGCCGCATCTGCGCGCTGCCGGCCTTCTGGGTTGGCCTGCTTTATGACGATGCAGCCCTTGACGCCGCCGAAGACCTGACCCGCGACTGGACCTACGAAGAAACGCTTGCCATGCGCAATGCGGTCCCAGTGCAGGGCCTGTCTGCCACCCATCGCGGCACGTCGTTGTTCGACGTCGCGCGCGAAGTGCTGGCGATTTCGCGGCTTGGCCTGAAGAACCGCAACCGGCTGAATGGCGACGAGGTCGATGAGAGCATCTTCCTCGCCCCGCTCGACGAGGTGCTGGCCAAGAAGGCGACACTCGCCGAGGATCTTTTGTCGCTCTACAATGGGCGCTGGAACGGTTCGGTCGAGCCGGTGTTTACCGACTACCAGTATTAAAATCGCTTCTTCAGGAAGTAACGGGGAATAGCGTTCGGGGCGCCTTCAAGCTCGCCGAACACCGTGTAGCCGAGCTTTTCATAGAACGGCCGCGCCTGAAACTCGAACGTATCCAGCCAGACGCCGATATAGCCGCGTGCCCGCGCAATCGCCTCCGCCTCGGCAAGCAGGCGCGAGCCCAGACCCTGGCCGCGATATTCATCCGGAACAGCCAGGTATTTGACGAAGGCCCAACCGAACCCGTCCATCCCATAGAGACCGCCGACAACCGCTTGCGTGTCCGGATCGCGCAGGAGAATGGCGAAATCCGGCTGTTCCTCGATTGCGCCGATATGGAGCGCTGCATGCTGATCCAGCACGGCAAGGATCGTTGCGGCATCCTGCTGACTGGCGTTTTCGGGGATGATGTCGATGATGGGGCGTTTCATGCCGGTTCGGTTCCTGGCTGTGCCTGAAAAGAGAATAGGCGAGCATCCGAACCGTGTGGAGGGTGAAATTCTGCCCGCATTGGCCGTGTGCCGGGCCGCATTGTCCCGGCTAACAAAAAGCGGTGTTCTCGCAGGTTTTTCCCGTTATAGTGCAGACACATGCGTGGCGCTGCCTGCTGGAGAGGACGAAAAGATGATCCCGCTTTTTGATATGATGATGCAGGCGCAGAATGGCAATGCCATGGATGTGATGGCCAAGCAGTTCGGTCTCGCCCAGGAACAGATGGCCAAGGCAACGGCGGCCCTGATGCCGGTCTTTTCCACCGCACTCAAGCGCAACACCGCCAATCCCTACGACTTCAGCACCTTCCTCGCTGCCATGTCGAGCGGCAACTACGCGCAATATTTCGAGGACATGAACAAGGCCTTCACGCCGCAGGGACTGGCGGACGGCAACACTATTCTCAATCAGCTTTTCGGCTCCAAGGACATGCTGCAGGCCGTCTCCGCACAGGCCGCCCAGATGACCGGCATCGGCCAGGACATCTACAAGCAGATGCTGCCGGTGGTGGCGAGTGCGATCATGGGCGGGCTGTTCAAGCAGGCATCCGGCCAGATGAGCGGCTCGATGGGGGGAATGGCGAACCCCTTTGCCAATACGCCGATGGAAGCGATGATGAAGCCGTGGCTGGAAGCATCCGGTTTTACCAAGAAGCCGCAGGCGGCGCCCAATCCGTTCACGCAGGCGATGCAAGGCTTCTTCGGCATGGGAAAGCCCGAGGAAAAACAGCAATCCTCCCCGGACATGTTCGCCGCCAATCCTTTCTTAAAGGCCTTTCAGGACATGATGAGCGGAAAGCCGCAAACTGCGGCCGCACCGGAGCCGGAAAAAAAGCCTGCCGACACCAATCCGATGGCGCCGTTCAGCGAGATGTTCAACAGCATGTTCGACAGCGGGCTGGAGGCGCAGAAGGAATACCAGAAGAACATCGATGGGCTGTTCGAGACGTACCGGAAAAATACGCCTGCCTGATCATCGGGGTTAGCCCCCTATAACGCCTTGGGCGATGGTTCTGCCGGAAGTTTAAGGTCCATCCACTCGGCATATCTGGACAATTGCATCGACAATTCCTTTGCGGCGGAACTTGAAAGCGACACCTGGATCTGATGCGGTGCCTGGTCCGTACCGTTGTAGATTTCGTGCTCTCGCTGCGAGCGGACGTAGCCTATGCGCAATACAATCTGCCCCAAGACCGATGCTACGCCCCATTCGACCAGCCCTTGGGTCGTCATTTTCCCGTTGTCATCGAAATCCCACTTGCTCGTATCGGAATTGCTCACTGCAAAACTCCTATTGGAGGACGTTGCAGGGATACAATACGTTGAATTAGACTGATACACTATCAACCTTGAGGTGTATCCCGAGGTATACTTAATCCCCCCGCAGCTCGTCTGAGCGAGAAGGCGCCGATCCTTGGTATAAGTGCCTCCTACGATAAATGAGGCTCTAAGCCCTTCGCTCGGATCCCCGGCATCCCTTTGCCAATCCCCAAAAAAGAAAAAGCCCGGCACCGGGTCTTGGGGACCGGGCACCGGGCAAGCAGCAGGGCAATTGGCTCTAACCCTGCGGGGAACGGTAACGCGCAGAGGCGGCTGCGCGTCCCTGTTGCGTGGAACGTTTTTCAACGTCTGAGGCACGCAACAAAACTCTTCAAGCGCCGTCCTGGAAACTCTTCAAGCTCCAGGAGAGGCAGCGAACGCACAGCTCAGTCGAGGCGCGCCTTCCGGTAAAACGTGTTCGCCCGGTCGCGGGACGCCTGCGTCAGATGACGGCCCGGATCGTCGAAGAAGGGCGAGGTCATCGCCTCGCGCACTTCATGGCGGCTAAGCCCCATGTCGAGCAGCTGGTGATCGTCGAGATCCTGGAGGCTGCCGATGGCATTTCGGTTTCGCAGCTGGCGCCATACCGACGCCAGCACGCCCATCCGCCCCGTCTGGCGGGATGGCGCGGACAGCTTCCCGGCTAGGGTGAGGTCAAGTGCGTGGTCGGTCGTGCGCATGATGCTTACTCCTTTTTCAGGGCACGTCAGCGCCGCACGTCTTTCCAACGTGCAAGGTCGCTGTCATTCTCGATTTTGCATAATTTCCCAGATCGATTCCGATCTGGGAAATTATACAAGGGCGACCCATCCCCCGCAGGGAGGTCGGCGCGGGGGTTGGGTCGAAACTATGATTGTGGACCGGTTTTGCAGAAGGCTCGCCGGAATGGTTCAGAATGCGATTTGCCAGGCCAAATTCGCAAATCCTTATTGATCAGTCCAACGAATGTTTCTAATGGTATTCATCAAACAATTTTATGAGTGCTCTTTTTGAGGACCAAAGCCATGTCCGCACCGCTCGATATCGATCAACTGCAGACTTTCGTTGCCATCGCCGATACCGGTAGCTTCACCAAGGCGGCCGATCGAGTTTTCAAGACGCAATCGGCGGTGTCGATGCAGATGCGCCGGCTGGAAGAGCGCATCGGCAAGCAGCTTTTCGCCAAGGATGGACGCGGCAACCGCTTGACGACGGAAGGCGACCGGCTGCTCAATTTCGCTCGGCGGATGATCCGGCTGAATAACGAAGCCATCGCCTCCTTCGACGACAACCGGCTGGAAGGCACGCTTCGCATTGGCACGCCTGACGATTATGCCGATCGCTACATGCCGGAAATCATCGTCCGCTTTGCCAAGACCCATCCGAATGTCGAGCTCAACATCGTCTGCGAGCCCTCGGTGGATCTTGCCGAGAAGATGGCCAAGGGCGAACTCGACATCGCGCTGGTGACGCACAATCCGCGCGCCCGCGCATCCGACGTCGTGCGCACCGAGCCGCTCTGCTGGGTCAGCTCGATCAATCATCCGCTGCCGGAAAATGCGCCGGTGCCGCTCGCCGTCGGCAAGCGCGACTGTGCCTGGCGCCAGGCCGCCTGCTCGGCACTCGATGCCACCGGCAAGGAATACAATATCCTGTTTACCAGCTGGTCCTCGACGGTGGTGGCGGCTGCGGTCCTGGCCGGCATGGCCGTTTCGGTGCTGCCGGAATCGGCGCTGCGCACCGGCATGAAGGTTCTGACCCAGGCAGACGGTTTTCCCGCGCTGGCCCCAGTTCAGATCGGCATCATGAAGCGTCCGGGCCTTTCGCCCTCGCTGTCGAATGCGATCACCAATCACATCACAGCCTGCCTCGACAACATCACGCCGACGACAAGCACCGATGATCTCGACGGCGACATGAAGAACTTTCCGCGCTATCCGCGGCTGCGGCAGAGCCATATGCTGCCTGGCTGGTAAGCACTCACGACAGACCAGCAAAAAGGCCGTGCTCGTTGTGGAGGCGCGGCCTTTTTGTATCTGCTAATATTGATACTCAGCCATAAAACGCGGCCGTAAAAATCGACTGCAATATAGTTTGGTCATACGCAGCCCCAAAAAGTGCTACCGAGCTTTTATACGCTAGTTTGAATATATGCCCAAGGGGCCAGGATGGACCATTTTTGGTGGAATCCCCTATCAAATTAGGGGTTGGTTAACGATAAAAATGCTTTCATCTCGCCCTCTCAACGCAAAGCGGGCCCTTTTCAGAGCCCGGCTTCTTAAATCCCGATAGGGAACCCGCCGCCTGCGGCATGGATCGCGTATCGTAAACCGGATCAGGCGATATCGAACCGGTCGGCGCTCATCACCTTGTTCCAGGCAGCGACGAAATCACGAACGAATTTGCCCTGTGCATCGTTCTGGCCATAGACCTCGGCCAGAGCGCGCAGCTGGGAATTCGAACCGAAAACCAGATCGGTGCGGGTGGCGGTCCATTTCAGCTCGCCCGTCGCCCGGTCACGCCCTTCGAAGACTTCCTTGTCCGGCGAGGCCGCCTTCCAAACCGTGCCCATGTCGAGCAGGTTGACGAAGAAGTCGTTGCTCAGGGTTTCAGGGCGTGTGGTGAAGACGCCATGCTGGGACTGGCCGTGATTGGCGTTCAGCGCCCGAAGGCCGCCGACCAGAACCGTCATTTCCGGAGCCGTCAGGGTCAGGAGCTGTGCCTTGTCGATCAACAGTTCCTCGGCCGATACCGTGAAGCTTGCCTTCTGATAGTTGCGGAAACCTTCCGAAACCGGCTCGATCACCGAGAAGGATTCGATATCGGTCTGTTCCTGCGACGCATCGGTGCGGCCGGGCGTGAAGGCAACGGCAACATCCTGACCGGCATTCTTTACTGCCTTCTCGACAGCGGCTGCACCACCCAGCACGATCAGATCGGCCAGCGACACTTTCTTGCCGCCCAGATGGGCGTCGTTGAAGGCTCTCTGGATGCCTTCGAGGGTAGCGAGGACCGTCGCCAGCTGCTCGGGCTGATTGGCCTCCCAATCCTTCTGCGGGGCAAGGCGGATGCGTGCACCATTGGCACCGCCGCGCTTGTCCGAACCACGGAAGGTCGAGGCCGACGCCCAAGCGGTCGACACCAGCTGGGAGACCGACAGGCCGGATGCGAGGATCTTTTCCTTAAGGTCGGCAATATCGGAAGCATCGATCAGCGGATGGTCTGCTGCCGGGATCGGGTCCTGCCAGATCAGGTCTTCGCTTGGCACTTCCGGACCGAGATAACGCACCTTCGGACCCATGTCGCGGTGGGTCAGCTTGAACCAGGCGCGGGCAAAGGCATCGGCGAACTGATCCGGATTTTCGTAGAAGCGGCGCGAGATCTGCTCGTAAGCCGGATCGACGCGCAGCGCCAGATCGCTGGTCAGCATGGCAGGCGCATGGCGCTTTTCCGGATCGTGGGCATCCGGCACCGAGCGGGCACCCATGCCGTGCTTCGGCGTCCACTGATGCGCACCGGCCGGGCTCTTGGTCAGTTCCCATTCATAGCCGAACAGGTTCCAGAAGAAGTTGTTGCTCCAGCGCGTCGGCGTCGAGGTCCAGGTGACTTCGAGGCCGCTGGAAATGGTGTCACCACCCTTGCCGCTGCCATAGCTGCTGGCCCAGCCGAGACCCTGTTGCTCGATATCAGCACCTTCCGGCTCCCGGCCGACATGGGCTGCGTCGCCGGCACCATGGGTCTTGCCGAACGTGTGGCCGCCAGCGATGAGGGCAACGGTTTCCTCGTCGTTCATGGCCATGCGGGCGAAGGTTTCGCGGATGTCGCGGGCCGAGGCCAGTGGGTCAGGATTGCCGTTTGGGCCTTCCGGGTTGACGTAGATCAGGCCCATCTGCACGGCTGCAAGCGGGTTTTCGAGATCGCGGTCGCCGCTATAGCGCTTGTCGTCGAGCCAGGTGCGTTCCGCACCCCAATAGATATCTTCTTCCGGCTCCCAGACATCGGCACGGCCACCGGCAAAACCGAAGGTCTTGAAGCCCATCGATTCCAGCGCGCAATTGCCGGCGAGGATCAGAAGGTCTGCCCAGGAGAGCGTGTTGCCGTATTTCTGCTTGATCGGCCAGAGCAGACGGCGGGCCTTGTCGAGGTTGACGTTATCCGGCCAGCTGTTGAGCGGCGCAAAGCGCTGGGTGCCGGAAGACGCACCGCCACGGCCGTCGCCCGTGCGGTAGGTGCCGGCGCTGTGCCAGGCCATGCGGATGAAGAAGGGACCGTAATGGCCGAAGTCGGCCGGCCACCAATCCTTCGAGTCCGTCATCAGGGCAAAGATGTCCTGCTTGACCGCGGCGAGATCAAGCGTCTTGAACGCTTCGGCATAATTAAAGCCAGTGCCCATCGGATCGGAAAGCGCGGAATTCTGATGAAGAATCTTCAGGTTAAGCTGGTTCGGCCACCATTCCCGGTTCGATGTCCCCTCGCCGGAGTTGCTGGTGAGCGACCCGTGCATGACCGGACACTTGCCCGTTTTCTCGACTTTGGCGTCCATTTCTGCCTCCTGTTTGAAATGCAATTGTTTTGGTTCCGCCGCAACATCCTCCATAAGTTCCATAATTTCCAATTGTATTTAATTGAAATATCGATAGGATAAACTTATCATGATCACCATACGCCAAATGCGCTATTTCGATGCGCTCGCCAGCGCCCGGCATTTCGGACGGGCAGCCCTGATGGTCAATGTCAGCCAGCCTGCACTCTCGGCGCAGATCGCCGAAATGGAACGCGAACTGAGCGTCAAGCTGGTGGAGCGCGGCAAAGGGCCGACACTGCTGACGCGCGAAGGCGAGGCTCTGTTGCCGGAAATGCGCAAAATCCTCGGCGGTATCGACCAACTCTACCAGCAGGCGCGGCAGGTCACCGGGGTCCTGGAGGGCAAACACCGGCTGGGGATCATCCCGACCGTTGCCCCCTATCTCGTGCCCGTCCTCATTCCACTGGTTCGCCAGCGCTATCCCAATCTGCAGATCGAACTGAAAGAGCTTCTGACCGGCCCCCTCCTCGACGACTTGCGCCACGGACGGCTCGACAGCGTTATCGTTGCGCTTCCGATCGACGAGGAAAACCTGTCGAGTTCGCTGCTGTTCGAGGACCGGTTCCTGATTGCCAGCACGGCGGATGAAAACACCATCCTGATGTCGCCGATGACCGAGGACAAGGTCGATGTCGAGCGGTTGCTTCTGCTTGAGGAAGGCCACTGCCTGCGCGACCATGCGCTGGCGGTCTGCGGCATCCACTCCGGCAAACGCGTCGCCAACTATGGCGCAACCTCGATGGCCACCCTTTTGCAGATGGTCAGCCACGGCATGGGCATCACGCTGATCCCGGAGATTGCGGTCAACGACGAAAAGACCCGCAACCGCATGCGGATCGTTCCCTTCGCCGAGCCGCAACCGTCCCGCAAGATCGGGCTGGTCTGGCGCACGCGCAGCGGCCGCCAGAACGACCAGCACGCGCTGGCCAGCCTGATTTCGGAGGCCGCCAAACGCCTGCTGCAATAGGTCAGACGACCTTGGCTTTCAAGAACTCCACCGTCCGGCCCCAGGCGAGATCGGCAGCTTTCTTGTCGTAGCGGGCGGCCGACGTGTCGTTGTTGAAGGCGTGGTTGACGCCGTCGTAGATATGGATGGTGAAGTCCTTGCCGTTGTCGGTCAGCGCCATCTTATAGGCATCGATGCCGGCATTGATCCGGTCGTCGAGGCCGGCATATTGCAGCAGAAGTGCCGCCTTGATCTTTGGCACGTCTTCAGCCGGCGGCTGGGCGCCGTAATAGGCGACACCGGCTTTCAGGTCGGGTGAGGCAACGGCCAGCTTGTTGACCATGCCACCGCCCCAGCAGAAACCGATGGCGCCGGCCTTGCCGGTGGTGAGGTCATTGCCTTCGAGATAGGTGACGGTCGCAACCGCATTATCAACGGTGTGCTTGCCATCCAGCGCGCCGATCATTTCGCGCGCCTTGTCCTCGTCGGCCGGAGTTCCGCCGGCGGGCGACAGGAAGTCCGGGGCGAGCGCCACGAACCCTTCGAGCGCCATGCGGCGGGCGACATCCTTGATATGCGGATTGAGACCGCGGTTCTCGTGAATGACGATGACGGCGGGAAGCTTGCTGGTCGCATCGGCCGGGCGGACCAGATAGCCCTTCATCTCGCCACCGACGCCCGGATAGGTGACATCCTCGGCTTTCACCCGCGGGTCGGCTTCAGGGATCATTTCAGCCTGCGCGCTGTTGGCGGCAAGCAGCGGGGCGATTGCCGCGGCGGTTGCGGCGGATCCCGTCAGTGCTGTCAGCGTGCGCATGAAGGCGCGGCGGTCGAGGCTCAAATGGGTGTACTCGTCATAGGCGTTGATCATCGCCTGGGTGATCTGCGGCTTGTCCATGCTTTCCTCCTGTGGCCGGCGCCATCAGGTCCCAAGGACATGCAGGCGCGCTGTGATGGCGTTCGGTCACGACACAGTGCGAGCATGACCGGCCAAGACACAGAATTGCGGCACTTGCAGATTTAGACAATGACAACACCGTCACGTTGACGCAAACGTGATCCGGACGATGCCGGCCGGATCACGTTTGTTGCCTATTGCATGTACCAGCCGTGGCTGACGACGAGCGACTGGCCGGTCAGCGCATTGGTCTCGAAGCCAGCGAACAAGAGCGCCACTTCGGCGACATCCTCGACGGTGGTGAATTCCGTATCGACGGTGCCGCCGAGCATCATCTTCCTGACGACTTCTTCTTCCGAGATGCCGAGAGCCTTCGCCTGTTCCGGGATCTGCTTTTCAACCAGCGGCGTTTTCACGAAGCCCGGGCAGATGACGTTGGCGCGCACACCGTCCGGTCCGCCTTCCTTGGCAACCACGCGGGCAAGGCCGAGCAGGCCGTGTTTGGCGGTGACATAGGCGGATTTCAGCGGTGAGGCCTCGTGTGAATGAACCGAGCCCATATAGATGATCGCCCCGCCTTTCTGCGCCTTCATATGCGGAATGCAGGCCTTGGTGGTCAGAAACGCGCCGTCGAGATGAATCGCGAGCATCTTCTTCCAGTCGGAAAAGGCATAATCCTCGATCTTGTTGACGATCTGGATGCCGGCATTGGAGACGAGCACATCCACCCTGCCCCATTTGGCAACGACAGCGGCGACGCCGGTGTTAACAGCGTCTTCGCTGGTGACGTCCATGGCAAGGCCGATCGCCTCGCCCGGTCCCCGCGCCGTCAGGTCCTTGGCCGTCGCTTCCGCCGCTTCGAGCTTCAGGTCGGCGATGACGACCTTGGCGCCTTCCGACACATACTTCTTGGCGATCGCCAAGCCGATGCCGCTGGCCGAGCCGGTGACGACGCAGACCTTGTCCTTGAGTTTCATGGTTTTAACTCCCTATTTTGCAAGATAATCATGGACCACTTCGCCGAGGCCTAGCGTCAGGTCGGAGAGAATATGGACGGCGGATCTGACCTCCAGCACCGGCAGATCGGCGACCGGGGCAAGCGCGTGCGGAAACAACGCTAAGGCCCCCGGGCCTTCCCAGGCGCCCTTCACCGTCAGGTCTTCGAGATAATAGCGGACGAGCTCGCAGATGCGCGGCGTGCAATCGACATGCGGAATGATCTTCAGCATGAAATTCGGCTGTTTCAGACTTTCCAAGACCTTGGCCTTGTCGAGCGTGCGGTGCTTGAAACCCATGGTCGCGGTTGCCACCCGCTGGCCGCCATATTCAAGCGTGCCGACCAAAGCATCTTTCATCGATGTCAGCGACGGCTCTGCGAGCTTCTTCGGAAAACCCCAGATCTCGCGGCCACCGGCGATCGGCGCGTCGTCATTCAGATACATCGAATGCACATAGCCGCCGTGCACGCCTTGATAGGTGACCGGAATGACCTGGCCGGACTCGGTGTAATCGCCGAAACCGGTCGAATCCGGCATGCGGATGAACTCGTATTTCACCAGCGGCTCATCGAATTGCAGCGGCTCGGGCACCACCCGGCGCAAGGCTTCCGGATCGGTGCGATAGGTGATGATCATGTATTCGCGGTTGACGAACCGGTATGGCCCCGGCGGATAAGACGGGCTGGTCAGCGGCATGGCAAAGGCATTGCGAACGACATCTTTGATTTTCATGATTTTTTCTCGCCTCCATGTTTTTCACAAAGATCGAAGACGCGAATCCCGTTGGTTGGACGGGTGCGGCTCTGCCAATCAGGATGATTAAGTGTCCTGACCACATCGTCGTGTCCGGCCTTCCAGTGTTCTTCCACTGACAATCGGGAAAACTCGTAGTCCTTCGATCCGCTTTCATAGGCGGCGTGACGATAGATCAGATGCACCATCGTCACGGCAGAATCATTGCCGATCTTTTCGAGGAGCCGGGCGTCAGGATCATCCTTCAGCTCATCCGGCAGCTTTTCCATCAGCCGCTTGGCGGCCATGCGGATCGTCTGCAGCTTGCGGAACTGGTCAGTGTTCAAGCGGGTGCGGCTGGAAAAGCGGATTTCCTTTTCGCGGGCTTCGACATCGAAGAGGTCCTTGGGCAGAGGGCCCCTGGCGCTGAACAGATCGACCTGGAAGATGCACAGGTCGCTTTCCAACTCCCCGCCGCCGAGAATACGCTGCAGCGGCGTGTTGGAGACGATGCCGCCATCCCAATAGAAGCGGCCGTCGATCTCGACCGGCGCAAAGCCCGGCGGCAAGGCGCCTGATGCTGCGACATGCTTTACCGAAAAGGCACAGTGATTGTTATCAAAATAGTTGAAATTGCCGCTCATGACATCGACCGCGCCGAGGCTCAGGCGAATGGCGCTCGAATTGATCAGGTCGAAATCCACCAGGCCGGCGAGCGTCTCTTCCAGCGGCGCGGTGTCGTAGAGACTGATTGCCGCCATCGGATCGCCGGGAATTTTCCATGGTGCAAAAGCGCGCGGTGTGAAGAAGCCGGGAACGCCGGTCAGCGATCCGAGAACGGCAGCGGATTCATTGAACCATTTCCGCATCACATCGCCATTGCCGAGAAAATGGCCTGGCAATCCCGACGAGACCCGGTGCCAGAATGTCCTCAAGTTATCGATGCGACGGTCGACGGGGCTTCCGGCAATGATCGCAGAGTTGATCGAGCCGATGGAAATGCCGGCCAGCCAATCCGGCCGGATACCCGCTTCATGTAGCGCCTCATAAGCCCCTGCCTGATAGGCGCCGAGAGCACCGCCGCCCTGAAACACCAAAACGGTCTTCTCTTCCGGTATTGTGCTCACGGGACGCTTTCCTTTGGACTGCTGCAGCTGCGAATAGACAACGCTAGGCGGGTTGTCCGGTTCCGCATCCGCAGATTAAGTTTCGGTAACGTGGGAAAGGCAATTGGGAGGCGTTATATTCCATTAAACCAATGGGTTGAACTTGAGACGGCGCTTCTTTTCGCGCCACCGGAGCCGGATGATAGTCCGGTCTTGTGCACTGCGCAATGCAAGACAATGTGACAGCCGCATCAATCAAAGTCCGGCCAGATGGATGGCGAAAAGCAACCACAGACTGAAATTGAGGACGAACCCGACCACGAAGAGGCGTTGGCGTATCCGAAGCCTGTTGGACGTTACATGCACATAGGCGTGCGAGTAGCGGCTGAGCACGAAGAGCCAGGCAATGGCCAGCACCACATAGTTTACGCCTGCAGTCAGGTGCAGCAGAACGCAGACAAGGAAGAAAAGCACCGGCAATTCGAACTGGTTGATCAGGCTGCGGGCAACGGTGGCACTTGGCTCCGGTTCGATCGCCGGAACCCAAAAGTCCGATGCCTTGGCGGTTCCGGCGCGCACGGCGCTGTAACGGCGCCTCAACATCAGAAAATAGATCGCGTGGATCAACGCAACCTGCGCGATGACCGGCCAGAAGATTGCAGTCGATATGGGCATGATCACTCCGTCGATTCGAACTCGCCCTGATCTATAGCGAGCCAGCGGAAAATCCAGAACAAGCTAGCACCAAGCCCGCATCGCGCTCCATGCTTGACAGCTGTTTTATGAATGAACGATGTTCGAAAACAGTGCCCCTGCAGCCCGCGAGAAAGAACCGTATGTCCGAACAGCATGCTCCCGCCGCCCCGCTGCCCACCCATCATGCCGCCGCGATGCGCGGACGCGATCCGCACGAACACCACCGGGTGGCGACACCGCTCGAGCTGCTGTTTGACCTGACCTTCGTCATCGCCTTTGGCGTTGCCGGATCGCAGCTCGCCCATCTTCTGGCAGAGGGCCATTACGCGGCCGGGTTGACGGGCTTTGGTTTTGCGATGTTCGCCGTTTGCTGGGCCTGGGTGAATTTCTCCTGGTTCGCGTCCGCCTTTGATACCGATGACTGGATCTACCGGCTAACCACGATGGTGCAGATGGTGGGCGTGCTCATCCTTGCGCTCGGTTTGCCGCAGATGTTCGAATCCATCGACAAGGGCGCACATGTCGATAACGGCATCATGGTGCTCGGTTATGTCATCATGCGCGTCGCCATGATCTTCCAATGGCTGCGCGCCGCACGGCAGACCCCGGATCGGCGCCCCGTCTGCCTCGCCTATGTGACGGCGATCTCCATTGCCCAGATTGGCTGGATCGCGCTGATCTTCATCGACATGCCGCTGCTGCCGACCTTCCTCTGCGTCGTCCTGCTCACCCTCATCGAAATGCTGGGCCCTGTCGTTGCCGAACGCAGGGGCGGCGGCACGCCCTGGCATGCGCACCATATCGCCGAACGTTATGGCCTCTTGGCGATCATCACACTCGGCGAAGGTGTCGTCGGAACGGTGGCCTCGATCTCCGCCATCGTCGGCGAGCAGGGATGGAGCCTTGACGCCATCCTCATCTGCGTTGCCGGCACCGGTCTTACCTTCGGCATGTGGTGGCTCTATTTCCTGCTGCCGTCCGGCCAGATCCTCCATCGCTTCCGCAACCGCGCTTTCCTCTGGGGTTACGGTCACATGCTGATCCTTGCATCGATCGCGGCGACCGGTGCCGGTCTGCATGTGGCGGCCTATTACATTGAGCACAAGGCGCATATCGGCGCGGTTGCCGCCGTTCTCACCGTCGCCGTGCCGGTGTTTGCCTATGTCACGCTGATCTTCGCGCATTACGTCTACCTGCTGCGCAAGCTGGAGACCTTCTACCTCGGGCTGATGATCGGCATGACGGCAGTGGTGGCGCTGGCCATCCTGTGCGCTGCCGCCGGCATCAGCATGACAACCTGCCTCATCATCCTGATGTTCGCGCCGCTCGTTCCCGTGGTCGGATACGAGGTCAAAGGCCATCGCTACGGCAGCGCCGCACTTCAGAGGGCGCTGGAAGCCTGAGATCAAAGAAAAAGCGGCGAAGACAACTCCGCCGCTTTTTCATATTCACATTTATCGAACGTCGCTTACATCGCGCCCGGATAGTTCGGGCTTTCGCGGGTGATCGTCACGTCATGGGCGTGGCTTTCGCGCAAGCCCGCACCGGAGATGCGCACGAAGGTGGCGCGTTCCTGGAAGTCCTTGATGGTCGCACCGCCGACATAGCCCATGGAGGCCTTCAGACCACCAGCCAGCTGATGCAGAACGCCGGAGACCGGCCCCTTGTACGGAACCTGGCCTTCGATGCCTTCCGGTACCAGCTTCAGCGTGTCGCGGACTTCCGCCTGGAAATAGCGGTCAGCCGAGCCGCGCGCCATGGCGCCGACGGAGCCCATGCCGCGATAGGCCTTGAACGAGCGGCCCTGATAGAGAAACACTTCGCCCGGGCTTTCGTCGGTACCAGCGAGCAGCGAGCCGATCATGCAGGCCGAAGCACCGGCAGCGATGGCCTTGGCCAGATCGCCAGAGAACTTGATACCGCCATCGGCGATAACCGGGATATTGGCGGCCTGCGCTGCCTCCACAGCCGACATAATGGCTGCGAGCTGCGGCACGCCGACACCCGCGACGATGCGGGTGGTGCAGATCGAGCCCGGGCCGATACCGACCTTGACGGCGTCCGCACCGGCATCGATCAGCGCCTTGGTGCCGCCGGCCGTGGCGACATTGCCGGCCATGACGCGAACCGAGTTCGACATGGTCTTGACCTTGGTCACCGCGTCGAGAACGCGCTGCGAATGGCCGTGCGCGGTATCGACGACGATCAGGTCGACGCCAGCATCGATCAGCCGCTCGGCCCGCTCGATACCGTCATCGCCAACGCTGATGGCGGCAGCGGCACGCAGGCGGCCCTGCGCATCCTTCGAGGCATTCGGGTTGAGCTGCGACTTTTCAATATCCTTGACCGTGATCAGACCGACGCAACGGCGGTCAGCATCGATGACCAGCAGCTTTTCGATGCGGTGCGTGTGAAGAAGACGCTTGGCTTCCTTCTGATCGACGTTTTCGGTGACCGTGATCAGGTTTTCACGGGTCATCAGTTCGTAGATTTTCTGGCCTGGGTCCGACGCAAACCGCACATCGCGGTTGGTCAGGATACCGACGAGGCGGCCGGGAATCTTGCCGGTTGCATTTTCGACGACCGGGATGCCGGAGATCGAATACATCTTCATCAGCGCCAGGGCATCGGCCAGCGTCGCGTCAGGGCCGATCGTGACCGGGTTGACGACCATACCGCTTTCGAATTTCTTGACCTGGCGGACCTGCTCGGCCTGTTCGATCGGGGTGAGATTGCGGTGGATGACGCCGATGCCGCCGGCCTGTGCCATGGCGATTGCAAGACGGCCTTCCGTGACCGTATCCATCGCCGAGGAGAGGATCGGCAGGTTGAGGTCGATATCCTGGGCGATGCGGGTGGCGATATTCGTCTGCCCCGGCATGACCTCGGAATGTCCGGGTTGCAGAAGAACGTCGTCGAAGGTCAGAGCCTCCAAACCGGTTGCCGTTTCGATGATGCGCGCCATTGCCAAATCCCTTCAGTAAAAGGTGTTCTCCCCGCACAGTTTGACAACTGTGCGGTGGAAGACTCGCCGCGCTCAAGCGGGCGAGAGTTTCTTGGAAGTTGGCGAGGGCTGGTAACACGGATATGACGGGTTGGAAATAGCAAAAGCCCGGCAAGAGTGCCGGGCCAGCCAAGATTCTGTTCGCAAGTGCAATATCAGGTTTCGAACTGGTAGGTCTCCGGCACGAATCGATAGCCCTGTTCGAACTTCTCGATGAAGCCGACGGCCGGGAACGGCATGTGGTAGCCGACGAAGGGCAGGCGGTCGGCGGCGACCATGTCGAAGACCTTTTTGCGCGATGCGGCAGCCTTGGCCTTGTCCATGTCGAACTTCACTTCCCAATCAGGCCGCTGCAGCGACAGCACGAAATGGTTGGCGGTATCGGCCGTCAGCACCAGACCCTTGCCTTCCGATTCGACCTTGAAGACCATATGCCCCGGAGAATGGCCAAAGGCCGCCATCGAGGTGATGCCGGGCACGACCTCTGCACCATCGGCGATGAAGGTCATCTTTTCGGCCAGCGGCACGACGTTTTTCAAGACGCCCTTGCGCCCGCCCTCGGCCGGCGTTCCGACGCGGGCTTCGTCCTTCCAGAAATCGAACTCGGCCTGGCCTGCGACATAGCGGGCATTCTTGAAGGCCGGGGCGCCGCCTTCCATCAGGCCGCCGATATGATCGCCGTGCATGTGGGTGATGACGACGATGCTAACCTGATCCGGGGTGTAACCGGCGTTTGCGATCCCCTCCAGCAGATGACCAGCACCAGCCGCACGGCCACCCTCACCCATGCCGGTATCGAACAGGATCACCTCCGATCCCGTATCGATCAGGGTCGGCGAGAAGCCGTTGGCGAATTTGTCGGTGGGCAGGAAATTCGCCTTCAGCAGATCTCCCACCGCTTCCGGCTTCTGGTTGATGCCGAAGGTTTCCTCGGGTTTTTCGCCGATGCGGATGCCGTCGCTGATGACGGTGACGCCGAAATTGCCGATCTTGAAACTGCTGGTCCTGCCTGCCGGTATTTTCATCGTGTCCGCTTTCGGTTCGCTTTGCGCAAAGGCCGCCCGGTTCATTACGAACGGTACTGCCAGCGCGCCAGCGGCCGTCGCTCCAAATAGGGCACGGCGGCTCAAGGGAATAGACGTCGTCATGCTGTTCTCCATTTTTTTGATTGGAAGGCTGGCATTGTTGGGCTGAACGGTGGGTGCGTCCAATCAACAAGGCGACATCTAGGGTCTTGACAGGAGATGGCCGCTGAACTCACACGGATGTGATCGCAAAGTGAGCGCCGCATGACGACTTTTGCCAAAAAAGTCCTATGTTCCGGTCGCTCCGCAGTCGCGCAAGGCCGTTCGCATGAATCGCATCGTTCCGATGATCCTCGCCGTCGCTCTGTTCATGGAGCAGATGGATTCCACCGTCATTGCCACATCGCTGCCGGCGATTTCCCATGATCTTGGCGTCGGGCCAATCACGCTGAAGCTGGCGCTGACGTCCTACATGGTGTCGCTGGCGATCTTCATTCCCTTGAGCGGCTGGATGGCCGACCGGTTCGGTGCCAAGCGCATCTTTCGCGCTGCAATCCTCGTCTTTGTCTTCGGCTCGATCCTCTGCGCCGTTGCCGACAGCGTGTTTGCCTTCGTCGTTTCGCGCTTCCTGCAGGGCATGGGCGGGGCGATGATGACGCCGGTTGCCCGCCTTGTGCTGGTGCGCTCGACGCAGCGCAGCGAACTGGTCGGCGCCATGGCGCTCTTGACCATTCCCGCCCTCGTCGGCCCGCTTGCAGGCCCGCCGCTCGGCGGCTTCATCACCACCTATTTCTCCTGGCACTGGATCTTTCTGATCAACGTGCCGGTCGGCATTATCGGCTATATCCTGTCGGGCGTCTACCTGCCGGAGATCAAGAGCGACGCGCCACCGCCAATCGACATCAAGGGTTTCTTCCTCAGCGCCATCGCCGCCTCCGGCACGATGTTCGGACTGTCGGTGATGAGCCTGCCGGCGTTACCACCGCTGATCGGCGCGGCCGCCGTCATCATCGGTGTCATCTGCGGCTTCCTCTATGTTCGCCATGCGCGGCGCCACCCTGCCCCGCTCCTCGATCTCAACCTGTTCAAGGACAGCGCGTTTCGGGCTGCGGCGATTGGCGGAACGCTGTTTCGTATCTCGATCGGTGCCGTTCCCTTCCTGATGCCGCTGATGCTGCAGGTCGGCTTTGGCCTGACGCCGTTTCAGTCCGGCATGATCACCTTCATCGGCGCCGTCGGCGCGCTGACAACCAAGTTCTTTGCCAAGCGCGTGCTGATCTTTGCCGGTTTCCGCACCACGCTGATCTTTGCCTGTATCACCGGAACGATCCTGACGTTCGTCAATGGCCTGTTCACCCCGGCAACGCCCTATGCCGTGATGATGTTCATCCTGCTTTTGGCCGGTTTTGCCCGCTCGTTCTTCTTCACCAGCGTCAATGCGCTGGCTTTCGCCGATATCCCGGATTCGATGGCGAGCAAGGCGACATCGATGACTGCTGTTCTGCAGCAGATGAGCCTGGCGCTCGGCGTTGCCGTTGCCGGTGCCATCCTTGAAATCGAAACGACTCTGACGGGATCGAAACTGGAGCTGGGGGATTTCCAGCTCGCCTTCATGCTGATCTCAGCAGTCACCCTGACGGCGATCATTCCGCTGATCGGCATGTCGAAGACGGCAGGCTCATCCGTATCGGGTCACCGGATGCGAACCGATCCGGAGACAGAGACGATCAGCGTCAAGTAAAACGGGGGTGGCCTATTCCGGGCGCTCGCAGACGGCCGACAGCTTGTTGCCATCGGGATCGCGGACATAGGCCGCGTAGAAATGAGCGTGAAAGGGCCGGAGGCCCGGCCCACCCTCGTCGGTGCCGCCATTGGCAAGGGCTGCCTGATAGAAAGCATCAACCACGGCGCGGCTTTCCGCTTCGAGCGCAACCATCGAGCCATTGCCGATCGTCGCAGGCTTGCGGTCATAGGGCGAGACGACCCATAGGCGGCAGCGGCTGTCGCTCTCCGCCCCGTAACCGATTTCGACATCGTCCTGCTTGCGGCGTTTCAAACCCAGCGGAGCGAGCGCTGCGTCATAAAACAGCTGCGCCCGGTCCAGATCATTGGTGCCGATGGTGAGGTAGAGAAGCATCGCTTAATCGGCCTCGACCGAATCCCGCTCATCCACCACTTCGCGCTCGTCAATCTCGGTCTCACTGTCATAGAGTGAGCGGGCGCCGGGCTTGCGGCCCTTGAAACCCTTGGCGAGCAGGAACATCTCAACCGATTCCGCCCGCGAGGCCGCCGGTTTCACATGGATGACCTGCTTGAAGTTCTGCTTCAGCAGGGTCAAAAGCTCGCGCTCGGCACCGCCCTGGAAGGTCTTGGCAAGGAAATGCCCGCCTTCGCCGAGAACGTCGATGGCGAAATAGGCAGCGACCTCGCAGAGATGCATGGTGCGGATATGGTCGGTCTGGCGATGGCCGGTCGTCGGCGCAGCCATGTCCGAAAGCACCAGATCCGGGGTGCCACCCAGCGCCGTCATCAGCTTTTCCGGAGCCGTCGGATCGAGGAAGTCCAGCTGCAGGATATGGACACCAGCCAGCGGGTCGAGTTCGAGAAAGTCGATTGCCACGACCTTCGGATCGCTGTCGGTCGAGTTCGTCACCTTGGCGGCGATCTGCGACCAGCTGCCCGGGGCAGCGCCCAAGTCGATAATGCGCCTGGCGCCGGTGAGGATCTTGTGCTTCTCGTCGATCTCCAGCAGCTTGAACGCCGCGCGGGCGCGATAGCCTTCGAGCTGCGCACGCTGCACATAGGGATCGTTGATATGCCGCTCGATCCAGCGCCGCGACGACGCCTTCAGCTTGCCCTTCTTGACCTTCTGGCCAAGCTTGCGCCCGGTGCGGTTTCCGCCGATCGGGGGTTTTGTCATTGTGAGTTTCCTTCGTGGGAACCGTACTGCATGCCGCGCGGATGCCGGCGGACGCGTCCGCGCCGCCATACACCATCATCGGCCATCATGTCGGTCAAAAGCCCCTCGCGCAGGCCGCGATCGGCAACGCGCATGCGCTCCGATGGCCAGCGGCGGCGAATGGCTTCGAGAATGGCGCATCCGGCCAGAACCAGATCGGCCCGATCCGGCCCGATGCAGGGATTGGCCGCGCGGGCGGTGAAATCCCAGGACAGAAGACGCGCCTGCATCGCCGAGACCTCGTCGTCCGACAGCCAGAGACCATCGACCTTGCGGCGGTCGTAACGCGGCAGGTCGAGATGCACGCCAGCCAGCGTCGTCACCGTGCCGGAGGTGCCGATCAGGTGAAAACCGTTCTCGTCGCCGGGATTGTCGAGCGTGTGGATGGCCGGGCAATCGAAATTGGACAGCATGCCCTGAACCTCGACCACCATCGCCTCGAAGCTTTCCGGCGAGACGTCCTGGCCGCCATGGCGCTCCGACAGCGTCACGACGCCGACCGGCAGCGATGTCCAGTGGGTGATGTGATTGGCCAGCCGGCTCGACCGGGTTTCGCCGATCTTGATGACGGCGATTTCCGAGGAGCCACCGCCGATATCGAACAGAACCACCGATTTGGTTTCGCGGCCGACCAGCGACGAGCAGCCGGAGACGGCAAGCCGTGCCTCGGTTTCGCGGTTGATGATCTCGAGTTCCAGCCCGGTTTCGGCCAGAACGCGCTCAAGAAAAGCCTCGCCGTTTTCGGCGGCACGAGCGGCCTCGGTGGCAATCAGCCGGGTCTTGCGGATTTCGCGGGTCTTCAGCTTGGCAGCGCAGACTTTCAAGGCCTCGATCGAACGGTCCATTGCATCCTGCGACAGGCGGCCGGACGCACCAAGCCCCTCACCGAGCCGGACAATGCGCGAAAAAGCATCGACGACACGGAACTGGCCGGGACGGGTCGGCTGCGCAATCAAAAGCCGGCAATTGTTGGTGCCGAGATCAAGCGCCGCATAAAGCGGCGAGCCCGCATCAGAGCCATACGAAAACGCCTGGCCATTGCCGCGCCGCTCATGGCCGTTATTGCCGGACGATGGCCGTTCCTCGACCCGCGCGCTGGAAGCCGCAGATTGCGACGGCTGCTGCCTTGCGGCGTCGCTGACGGGCCGCGGCTTTTCGGTGGCCGCAAGCGGGCGGCCCTGCAAGCTGCGGCGCTGCCTGCTCTTCTTGCTGCGTTTGCGGTTGGAATTGTCTGCGCCTGGGACAGCAGCGGCCTTTGGACCATCGGCATCGGCGCTTACGCCCGCTGCTGCTGACGGCTGTTCCTGGCCGGATTTGGAACGGCGCCTGCGCTTGCGTTTGCGCACCGGTTCTCCGGTGGCATCTGTCACTTCGGGACGCCGTGTTTCTCCGTTACCAACGGAGGAACTGGCATTCGCAGAGGCTGCGCGGGACGGTTTCCCCCGCCTACGCTTGCCTTTGCCGGAACGAGGTACTGACTGCCCATCGTTGCGGTCTGCTGCCGACGCCCCGGAAACGGACGGCTGTTCGCCGTTGTCGGGGTCTCTCACGTGTCTGTCCATTGCGCCGCGCGGAACGATAGCCGCTCGAGGCGCTCTCTTGATTTTCGTTGGCTGGACTTTACCAGTGCCATCCCAAATCGCCAAATTCTTTTTGCACACCGTGCAGTACGCGCCCATCGCGCACCTTTCACGGCCACCTTCCAGAGTTTTTGCCGGGGCTTGCGGATTTTTTGCCAAAATCTATTGCATCCCCCGATCTTTTGTTTATAAGCCCGCTTCACCGGCTGGGCACAAACATCGCCCAAGCAGTTTTGGGGAATAGGTTAACGGTAGACCCACGGACTCTGACTCCGTTAGTCCTGGTTCGAATCCAGGTTCCCCAGCCAATCTTCTTTATCAGCAGTTTCAGTCAGTTAGCGCGTTGCGGCACAGGTGCTGCAGCATTGGTAAGTGCTCCGTATCACTGAGTGTGACAAGGCTCCGATGCGCTTGATCCTGCTGAAAGACGCGGCCGCAGTTTGCCCAACGCACTTTTAGAGCCTTCCACTCGCAGAAGCCCCGCCCTCATCAATCAGCGGCCTATTCCTCGAAGCGGTCTGTAGCGCTCCGGTCGCGGTCATATCGTTTCATGAGCGGAAACGGCGGCAACCAGGTTTCGCGGCGGGTCGTCCAGAGTTCGTAGGTTGGTATCAGTTGGTCGGGAACATCGAGAGACCCGAGGTTCACTTCGATCTCGTCAGCATCGCGTGCGAAAACGGGCGAACCGCAACGGGGACAGAAAAAACGGCCGGCGTAGTCGCGTGTCTCGCCTTCGATCGTCACCGCATCCTGCGGAAAGATCCCGGAGGCGTGAAAGAGCGCTCCGTGATGCTTGCGGCAGTCGAGACAGTGACAAAGGCCGACCCGATAGGGAGCGCCCAGCGCGACAAATCGGACTGCTCCGCACAGGCAGCCGCCGGTGAATCGATCCATGCTGGGTGTCCCCTCCATCAAGCCGATGGAATGTTACAACGCACGGCCTTGTCTTTGCAATTTCCCAACGCAGGCGGCGATATGCAGCGTGTCCGTAGGAATGGGAGTGAACGTCGCTGCCAGCGAATTGAACGGCCTGACACTCCTGATGCAACATCGTCGTGTTTGGGGGGCGCGTCGCGCGGCAAGCGGCATATCGGAAAACTTGGCAGCGTGCATGACAACCGCCCATTGTCGCCGGAGCGCAGGCCCCCATCAGGCGCGACGGGTGAAATCATATGGTGTTGAAACCCTTGATTGTTGATCCCATTTTCAACATGGTTGTGCAGATGACTTAATCCAGAAGGTGCACGATGCCGGCCATCACCAAGCGGGCTGCGGTGGAACAGATGATTGATGGCGCAATGCGAGCGCATGACGGGCAACAATACGCAGCCGCCGTTACACTGGCCGCGGCGGCCGGAGGAGCCATGCCGCAGCCGGCTGAGAAAGCACTGCTCGATATCACGCGGGACGCATTTGCCGGCTATGCTGCGACGAAGGAAATCGTTTCGCAGTTGAACAGAGAACGCGACTGGTTGAAGCACGACAATCTTGAGCATCCGGATCAGATGGACATCGATCGGGGATCCTCACTGATATACATTATCCGGGCCATGTCCAGGTTTCATGCTGTATATGGTAGAGAGCAGGAGACGCCCGCGATGGCAGAATTCTTCGCCATTGCCCGCGCATTCGGCCCTGACGACTGACGGCAACGATGAACGGGCTCGATACGCCGAGGCCGGATTTCCATATTGACATCACAGTGCTCCGCACCGCGCCAGTCAGAGACCAATACGGCGTAGTCAGAACCCGGATACATATCCGATCAGCATCGAATCCTCGTGCGTCGGCGCCGGGGCAATGTTGATTTTCCCGCGCATGGTCTGCAGGTTGAGGCCGATGCTGAAGCCGGTTTTGATGATGGTACCCTGATTGGCGTTCAAGGCCCGCAGGGCCTCGTCAATCTGGATATCGATCAGAAACCGCAGGCCCTTTTTCAATTGCGACCTGTCGCTCAGCGCCAGCCTGCTGCGCAGCATAGCAAGGAATGGGTCATTGAAGAGGAAGATCTTGCGTTCCCTGGTCAAAACCATCGTCGGGGCCGGTGATGCCTGAACGATGGCATTCAAATTGGCCATCGACGCCTTGGCTTCGAGAAGCTCGATGCGGCACAGCGCCCATTTGAAACTGATCGCCCTCAGCAGCGATGCAAGATTAGTGGAGTCGGGTATCTGGCCTGCTGCCGATTCGACGAGGTCTGCCGTGCTGACGCCCGATCCGGCGGCAATGCGGCTCAAACCATCCCAATAGATACGCTCAAGCCGGATTCCCCGCCGTTCGCCCGTCCGCCCACCAACAGCCTTGAAATGTGGCTCCACCTCCTCGGCAGCGATCCTCGGCAACGCGCCGCGTGTCTCCAGAGTTGGTGAAGAGGCCTCGCTGACCGGCATGGCATCGTCCAGTGCCATATCAACGCTCCGTCAGCGCTTCCGAGCGCGCCTTGTTGATCGGCTTGAGGAGATAGCTCAGGATCGTCTTGCGGCCGGTCATGATCTCGACCGAGGCGACCATGCCCGGCATGATCGGATAGGATTGTCCGTTTCTCTCAAGCTCGGATCGGTTGGTCTTTACCTGAACAAGATAATAGGTCTCGCCTTTTTCCTTCTCCACCAGACTATCGGCCGATATGTTGACGACCTCGCCATCCAGCCCCCCGAAGACGGAAAAGTCATAGGCGGTCACCTTGACCACCGCTTTTTGGCCGCGACGCAGGAAGGCGACGTCACGCGGCGATATGCGCGCTTCGATCAGCAACGTATCGGCCGTTGGCACGACACCGGCGATGACGCTGCCTGGATCGACATAGGCACCGATGGTGTTTACCTCAAGCGTATTGACGATGCCTTCAACGGGCGAGCGAATGTCGGTGCGCTTCACCCGGTCGGTCGCGCCACGGATCGTTTCGTCGACGACCGAAAGCTCCGACAGGGTCTGCGCCTTCTCCGTCAGGGCCTGCTGTTGCAGCTCAAGGGTGACGTCGTTGACGAGAAGTTTCGCCTCTTCGATGCCGCCTTGAAGCCGCACCAGGCTTTCTTCATAGACCCTCAACTGTCCCTGCTGGTCCGTCAGGTCGCGCTCAACCTTCAGCACTTCCGTTTCGGCAACGAGTTTCTTTTTGGCAAGCGGTGCGATCAGGTCGCGCTGGCGCTGCGCGCTTTCGATATTCTGCTTGATATGAGCGATGTTGGCGTAAGCTTCACTCAGTTCGTTCTGCTTCTGCTTGGTCCGTTCATTCAGCACGCTGACCTTGTTGCGATAGCTGGCGCGGTTGGCGTCCAGCAGCTTCTGCTCATTGAAGCAGACATCCTTGGCAACAGCGAGGATCTCCGGCGGGCAATTGAAGATGGCGGTGTAATCGCCTGCCTCCTCCAGTGTCAGCCGGGCAACCCTTGCCCCGAGCGCACGGGCCTTCGCCACCGATTCGCCAAGTGACGATTCTGTGGTGGTATTTTGAAGCTGAACCAGCAACTGACCCTTGCGGACAACCTGGCCGAGGTGGACAGCGATTTCCTGAACGATGCCGGCTTCCGATGTCTGGACGACCTGGGTTTTCGAGACCGGGATGACCCGCCCTTCGCCCCGCGCCAGTTCGTCGATTTCGGCAAAGGCTGCCCAGGCGACGAAACAGACGATGCACAGCGCTACCAGCCCGAGGATGGCGCGGGCAAGCAGTGGCGGATTGTCCAAATGGGCGCTGCTCATGCCTGCACCGGACGGCTGCGCTGCATAGATTCGAAAACAGTGGCCTTCGGACCATCGGCAACGATGCGCCCCTTGTCGACGACGATCAAGCGATCGACCAGTTCCAGCATGCTATGGCGATGGGTCGCAATCAACAACGTGGTTTGAGGTCCAAAAGCGTTTCTCAAGCGGGATATCAGATGCCGTTCGCTGGCAAGATCCATCGCGCCCGACGGCTCATCGAGGAAAACGATTTTCGGTTTGACGAGAAGCAGCCGGGCGATTGTCAGAGCCTGCTTCTGCCCACTCGACAAGTTGGTGCCGCGTTCGCCAACCGGCATGTCAAACCCGCGTGGATGATTGGCAACGAATAGATCGACGCCAGTCATGCGCGCGACCTCGAGAAGTTCGTCATCGGTCGCGTCCGCACGGCCCATCAACAGATTTTCTTTGACCGTTCCGGAGAGCAAATCCGACGATTGGCCGGCAACCGCAACGGCGGCTCTCACCTCAGCCATGTGATATTGGCGGATATCGACGCCATCGACCAGAAGGCGGCCCGATGCCGGCAGATAAAGGCCGTCGAGCAGCCGCCCGATCGTCGTCTTTCCCGATCCGATACGGCCGATAATGCCGACCTTCTCGCCCGGCGATACCGAGAACGAGAGTTGACTGATGACCGGATAATCCGAACCCGGATATTGGAAGACGACGTTTTCAAAGCGGAAACTGCCCTGCTTGATCTGCCGGTTGACGAACCCTGCGGTGGACGGCCGGTCGTCGGGCTGTTCCATGATCTTGTCAAGAATACGCAGGGACATCGTCGCCTGCCGGAAACGGGCAAGGGTCATGGCAATTTGCCCCAGCGGCGCACCCGCCCGGCTTGCCAGCATGACGGTGGCGATGATCGCTCCCATCGCGATCTTGCCTTCCGCAAACTCATACGCACCGGCAATGACGATCAGCGTACTGACGGATTGCTGGATAAAGGTGGTCGTGTTCACCGCATTGGCGGAGATATGTTTTATCTTCTCGCTGGTCCGGCTGGAATTCTTCGTCAGTTCCTGCCAGCGCCGCAGCATTCCCGCCTCAGCACTCAGGCTTTTCAACGTTTCGATCGTTGAAATCGTCTCGACCAGAAGAGACTGCCTGCGGGATGCCTCATTGGCCGCCGTCGCCATGCTCTTGCCGATCTGGGCTTGCGCAACCAGACCGACGATGACGGTCAAGACAAAAGCGACGGCCGGGATGACCACCAGCCAACCGGCGATCAGATAGATGACGAACAGGAAGATGAAGACAAAGGCACTATCAATCAGGACGCCGATCGTATTCGACGTGAAAAACTCACGCACGAACTCATATTGCGTCACCCGGTTTGCATATTCCCCGGTGGACTGCGGCCGCGATGCAAGCGTCGAGTTCAAAACCTTGTCGAAAATCAGCTGCGACAGGCGCAAATCCGCCTTTCGCCCGGCATAGTCGATCAGCGACGCTCGTGCGGTTTTGAGCAGAAAATCAAAGAGATATGCCAGTGTAATACCGACAGCGAGGACCCAAAGGGTCGGCATCGCCTTGTTCGGTAAAACCCGGTCATAGACGTTCATGGTAAACAGCGGCGAACCGAGCGCGATGAGGTTGATGAACAGCGCTGCCACGATGACGCGCACATAGGTCCGCCAATAGGGAATAAGCGTCGTTGTCAGCCAATGGCGCTTTTCGATCTCGACAGCATTGCCGACTTGCGCCTCTTCCGAGGCGTTGACGTAATACACGCTGAAGGCAAAAGCAGCCAAGGGCTTGAAGCTGGTCAGCTTTTCGCCCGGCAGACGGATCGCCGCTCCATTTTTGGCGATCATGTCAAGAAGATACGCACCATTCTCATCACGATCGAGAAGTGCCAGCACCCGGCCTTCCGGCAGGAGGACCACGGCGGGACAGTCAAAATTTCCCGTGCGGCAATCGCGCTCCTCGACCTTGCGGACCTGCAGGCCGATACGTTCGGCGATGCGCTCGACATCATCCAGTTCGAGCGATTCCGTCAACTCATCCGGCAGGCCGGAAAAAAGAACGGTATCGGATGCCGGCCGCCCAAAATAGGTAGCGACCGACTTGAACGCCGTTTTGAAGTTCCGCAACGGAATGGCACCGGTACTTTCCATTGCTATGTTCAGCATCGCTGTGCACCCGGTTGGTTACTGGGACCGGATAGGGGCGAGCAGATCGAAGGGCTTATCGGCGCTTTGATGAGAATCAAGCTCGACATAATTTGCATCTTGGACAGTGGCGGGAACGCCAAACTCCTGGCGGGCATATTCAGTACCCTGATCCATCGGCTTCAGGCCCATCGTTGCCACGAGCTTTCCAGATGCGGCCAGAATCTTGTACTCGGCGAAAAGTGCTGCGAGACGGGCTGTGTCGGATAGAACGCTGGTGTTGAAGCGTGTGTTCTGCGCATCCAGCACGTCCAGCAATGACCGCTGCCCGACCCGGAACTGTTCACGGTACGAAGAAACCAGTTGGGCATTTGTCTTGGACTGGCGGGAAAGAGCAGCGGCAAGCTCGCCGCGGCTCTTGCGCTCGTTCCAGGCCGACCGGACGGATTCTTCGACTTCGCGATGGGTTTCGTGAAGAATTTCGCGCTGCTCACCTGCACGGCGAATCTGCTCCTGCTCGCGGGCAATATCAATGCCGCCACGATACAGATTCCAGCGAGCAACGACGCGCGCCTGCAGATCATTGGTATTGCCGTAGTCGCCGTTTATGTCGTCACCCGTACTGGCGCTTGCCTCCAGATTGACCTTCGGCAGGTAGTTTGCCCGGGCGCCCTGCACACCGGCATCGGCAGCATCGATATCGGCAGACGCCGATGACATTCGCGGGCTGCTCTTGGTCGCAATGAAGATTGCGTCATCAAGCGTGCGCGGCAGGTATTTCGCAACGGAACCGGGTGTTTCCACCTTGGAAATCGCCTCGCCAACGACTTTCAGGAAACGGATCTTCGTTGCCTCGAGTTCCTGATTGGCTTCGATCAACCGCGCACTGGCCGCCTCCAGGCGTTCGTTGCCCTGAAGCCCGTCGGCGTCGGTCAAAGTACCGCCCTTGATGCTATCCTTGATGTCGCCGAGTATCTGCCGGTGAAAACCAAGGTTATCCTTGGCGGCCTGAACAATCTTGGTCTGCAAGATGTATTCCAGATAGCTTTGAACGACCTCGAGCGCCAGGGACTCGGACCTCTCGAGAACCCGGAACGACGCGCCGTCGACGCGCGATGCCTGACGGTTGACTTCGGCACGCCGCGCTCCGCCGTCATACAATGTCTGGGTAATGCTCAGACTGACATCGGACGGTGACAGGCTATCGTGATCGGTCGAGAGACCACCCGAAGTCGGGCTCGCCAGCCGGCGTTTGCCGGCGCCGGCTTCCAAATCAATCGATGGCAGGTAAAGCCCCCGCGCCTGACGCAGCTCGAATTCCACGGCTTCGCGATTTTTTGTCGCCTGCAGAATCTGTGGATTGGTTTTCAGCGTCTTATCGATTGCCTGCTTCAGGCTCATCGCCTCTGCAGTACCGCCAAGAACAAAACCAAACGACACAGTTGCACACAACACTGCTATCAGCCTGCTTTTCATTTTCATCACGTATCAACTCCCAGCCGTGCATAGAGCCGTTCCGCCCAAGAACAGAGCTCACGAAATTCCAAGAGGAAAATCCCCAAAACGAATATTTATAGTCTCCACCCAACCGCGGGAATTTCGAGTCACATAAATATCAATAGTTTTTATTATAAAATCACCGGTCAAAACTGGTTAATATTTATTTCTTCGAGAAAATACCCGAACAAGAATCCCCGAAATGCCCCGACCTCAGCGCAGTCATACGCCAACTGATTTTTTTTAGCCTGTCCATTTTTGGGCCATTCCATCGCAAAAGAATCTTCCCAACAGATAGTTGCATTTCTGCGACAGAAACCAGTCAATCCCTCGGCAAATAAACACCTACCAATATTGAATTCCACTACCAAATATCATTGTACACATAAAATCTTGAGGGCGACTCGACATTGCAATTTAACCTTAACTTCAAAAGAAAACGCGGCCGATAATTCGGCCGCGTCACTATTCCGGCAAGGTCATTGCCCATTCGTTAGTTAGACGGAATGCGATGTCGAGGTTGTGTTGTGGTCGTCATCATAAAGAACCTTGACCGTCGATGTGTAGTCCTGAAGAACCGCAACATCATGCCAGGCGCCGTTATCGTTAACGCTGACCACAGTATCGGCGCCGCTAATGGACGTGTTCACATTCGCCATGGCATCGGCTTCCGTTGCCTCGTGACCGAGCAGCGATGTAAGGAGGCTGGAAACATCCAGTACGTCACCTTCACTGTCCTTGTAGTCGGCAATGACGTCTGCCAGAGCAATCCCCCTGAAGGCATCGGCATCCAGAACGAAGGTGTCCGCCCCGGCGCCGCCCGTCATGGTCATGTGGGCCAAGCCACCGGCTAGGATGTCATCGCCTGCTGTGCCGAACGAACCGTCACCGACGATCGTGTCGAAACCGACCTCGATGAAATGACCATTCGAACCGTTGTCGAGGGTGAAAGTGCCCTCGGCAAGAACCGACTGGCCATCTTCCAGCCCGTCCACCGGTGTTGCACCAAGCGAGAGGCTCGCAACATGGTTGTCAGCCAGGCTCGACAGCTCACCCGCATCGCTGATGCCGTTGTTATTGGCATCAATCCAGATGGAGAGCTTGGAGAAGGCATCGTCGTCAGCATCGATCTTGCCATCGCCATTGCTGTCGAGCGTGGCAAGAGCCGCGACGCCACCGGCATGGTTGCCACCGGCAAAGCTCGGAGTGAAGATCTCCGAACCATTGTCGATCTTGCCGTTGCCATCGAGGTCGTAAGCCAGGATGCCATCCGCGCTGGTCCAGGCGACCTTGTCGGCCTTGCCATCGGCGTCGATGTCAAAGGTGACGCCATTCTCGATCGATGAGAAGGCAAAGCCGTTGTTATCGAGGTCGAGGATGATGGGGTCGGTTGCGCTGTTGTATGCAACGAAATCCGCACGTGTGAGCGCGGCAACTTGCGCAGCGGTGACCCCGTTCAGCGTAGCGACCAACGAACGGCTCGCCCCTCCCCCTGAATTCCAATTTGTATCAAACCAGATCTGAGCGGCACCTGCGGTACTGTTGTAAACCACGACGTAAGACTTATTGGCACTGTCGGTAGCCGCCAGGATCTGCGCTTCAGTCTGTGCGGTTGTAATGACGATCACCCTATCATCAAGGGACGAATCGATCGCTGTGATGCTTGCCACTTTGTCGAAATCGTCTTCATCCAGAGTCGTCCCTGCAGAGGAACCCGACGTTTTGTTAAAACCCACAGCGCCAGAGCCATTTCCATCCAAGAAAGCAATCTTGTCTTTCCCGGCAATGAACCCATTCACAGTATCGCTTCCCGTGTTGGTGGCGAAACGTATCTGGTCCTGATCCGAATTTGCAGCAGAGAGATTGATTGTATCGCTTCCGCCCCCTGCATTGATCGTATCGTTTCCGCCTCCGCCAGTTATGGTATCGGCACCGGACGACCCCGAGATCTTGAAGCCTTCCGACTGGTTGGAGAGGTTGAGGGTCGTCGCACTGGTCAGCGTGAACCCTTCTACGTTTACAATCTGAGCATTGCTCGAACTCGTAAAGCTGGAGCCCACGCTGACGGTATCGGTACCACCACCGCCATTGATCAGATGATCGTTCTGGTCGCCAACAATGGTGTTGTCGGAATTGCCGCCAATGATGTAATCGCGTCCACCACGACCATCGAGTACCGCCTCTGAAGACCGGGCATCGATCAGAATGTCGCCTCCGGAGCCGCCGAGGATAAGCTCATCGTTGCTGGAACGCTGCACGGCAACGGCCACACTGCCCGTCGAAGCAATGCCGTCCGTGGCGGCATAGGTGAAGGAGCCGGATGCGCCGTCGTTCAGATCAACGACGACTTGCGTGTTCCCATTGTCAAATGCACCCGAAGAGACGATCGCAACGCCGCTCCCGGATACCCAGCTATAGCTATTGATCGTCAGGCCGTCGCCGTTGGCATCGGTATCATTGCTCAGCAGCCACCCGTGATCAAATTCAACTGCCGTGCCTGGGCCAAAGCTGGAGGCGTTGGTAAAGATACGGTCGGCGGCACCGACCGGTGCTATATTTTCGACCACGTCCGTCACCGTAACGGCCACATCCTTCGTCGCCGCCGGATTGACGCCATCCGAGGCGTTGACGGTGAAGTTGTAGACATTGTTGCCACCGGCGTCGGCCGGGACCTCGAAGTTCGGCGATGCTTTGAATGTCACCGCACCCGTGGCGGAGATATTGAACAGATTAGCATCGGCACCGGTTAGCGTGTAGGTCAAGGCCACGCCTTCCGGATCGTTTGCAACCGTCTGGTATACCACGTTGGAAATGACGGTATTCTCGGCTTCGCTCCCTGTCGCACCGGACGTTATTACGGGCGCTTCGTTGACGTTTGTCACCGAAATCGCGACGGCCTTCGTCACTGCCGGGCTCACACCGTCCGTCACATTGACAATGATGTCATAGACATTGTTGCCGCCGGCATCCGCCGGCGCTTCGAAATTCGGAGATGCCTTGAATGTGACAGCGCCTGTCGAAGAGATAGTGAACAGAGATGCGTCTGCCCCGGCCAGAGAATAGGTCAGGGTAGAGCCTGGGTCCACGTCGCTCGCCACGGTCTGGTATACGACATTGGCGATCGGCGCGTTTTCAGCCTCGCTTCCGGTCGAACCAGAGCTGATAATTGGCAGATCATTCACCTGCGTTACCGTCAAGTTGAAAGTCCCAACCAGCGGTACCGAACCATCTTCGTTGCCGTCTTCGACCTTGACGTTGAAGGACGCGGTGGAGCCCTCCGAACCGTCATGGTTGAATATGATCAGGCCAGCGATCAACTCGGCAGCTGTAAATGAAGTCGCTGAAGCGCCACCGTTGGTAATCGTACCGTGTGACAGGTTGGATACCTGGAATGTCACGCCGGCAGCGTTGTCATCCACATCGGCATAGCCGAGCTTGGCAAGCGTCAGCACGACACTACCACCTTCAGCAACAGTTTCCGTCAGGGTACCGGCAAGGACCGGCGCATCATTGATTGCGATCAGATGGATGGTCGCCACCTGCGGCGCGCTGTCGGCGAGGCCGTCGTTGACGACCACCGTCACAGTCCGGTCCAGAGCAACATGCGGGTTATCGCTGCTGTTCAGATAGGTGATGTTCTTCAGGATGGTTTCGTAACGGCTAACCGACGCAGAGCCGGTAATCTGCATGACACCGCTTGTGGCGTCGTAGGAAACGGTCAGGCCTGCTGCGGCAACCGTCGCGGTCGCGTTGAGCGACAGTGTTTCGGCTGTTGCGTCCTGAATGTTGCCGAGTGTCAGCTTCATTGACTGCAGGTTCGGCGAGTCGACATCTGAGAGACCAGCTTGCCAGGCAAACTGCTGCGGCAACTGTTCGACCGCATTGGTCGTTGTATCGTTGCCCGCAGTCTCCGTGCTCAGATCGATCACCGGAATGTCGTTGGTGCCGGTGATCGTGAGAGCGATCTCCTTGGTGACGCTATCCCCGTCGCCATCGGCAACCGTGTAGGGGATATGCAACACCACAGTCTGGCCAGCCGCAAGGACGTCGAATGCCGTTCCCGGCACAATCGAAATCTGGTGGTTGGCGGTGTCGAAGGTGATGTCTGGCGTACCCAGGGTAATCCCATTCGGAATACCAGTGTAGCTCGGCGTACCGAATGAGAACGCCTTGCCAAATTCGTCGGCCCCGAAATTGAAGTGAACGCCCTCAACCAGAGTGACACTCTTGCTCTCGTTTTCGGTCATGGCAGCGGTCACATCGGTCGCAACCGGAGCCTCGTCGTGGATTGTCGAGCGGATGATGCCGGTGACGGCATCGCCGTCGCCATCGGTAAATCTGACGGTCGCATCGACCACCAGCCTGTCGATGGCAGCGCCGTTCTGCGCGGCGATGTGATCGATGTTGCCGTACAGCGTCGTCTTGGCGCTGCTATCGGTGTCCGTCAGCTTGATCTCGATGATCAGCTCATTGCCGGCGAAACCCCGGATGGTGTTGGCATCAACCATAGTGAAGACGATCTCGCGGCCTTCCGAAGTGAACTTCGGCGAGCTGTCGGAGCCGTTGGCCAGGTTCAGATTCACATTGCCGGCAAGACCGCCGCCGATATCGAGCTTGAGAGCGCCGGTGAAGGCTGTCGCGCCGTAACCGTCCGCACCGTAGGTAACTGCAAATGTGCTGTTGTCAGTACCGGTTGCCGCGCCAATACCCGCTTCATAAACGTCGTTGTAACGCAGCGTTTGCGTCAGTGTCGGAACGCTGTCTGCAATGTTGATCGTGAACGGCTGATCGACGAAGTCGCCGTCGCCATCATAGACGCGGGCCACCATGTTGAGGGCCAGGGTGGTATCATTGCCGCCGACATGGTCGATGTTCTGATAGAGCGTGGCTGCAAAACTGCCGGGATGCAGAACGGCGACGATGAAGACCGGGTTGGCCGCAGTATCGCCCTGCTTGAAGGCAACCAGTTCCTCATCCACCCCATTGGTTGTCCGCACGATATACTGCAGCGGAACGCCGTCGGAGGTGAGGCCGGTATTGATAATCGGGACGCCGCCGCTCATGCCGATGCTGACATGGGTGCCCTTATTATCAGCTCCGATATCGATGTTCAGGCTGGCAAACGTTGACGACACCAGTGGCAGGCCTGCTTCAGACAGCGTGCCGGTCTGCGCCGCGCCGATGGCGACCGGAGCCTCGTCGTGGATTGTCGAGCGGATGATGCCGGTGACGGCATCGCCGTCGCCATCGGTAAATCTGACGGTCGCATCGACCACCAGCCTGTCGATGGCAGCGCCGTTCTGCGCGGCGATGTGATCGATGTTGCCGTACAGCGTCGTCTTGGCGCTGCTATCGGTGTCCGTCAGCTTGATCTCGATGATCAGCTCATTGCCGGCGAAACCCCGGATGGTGTTGGCATCAACCATAGTGAAGACGATCTCGCGGCCTTCCGAAGTGAACTTCGGCGAGCTGTCGGAGCCGTTGGCCAGGTTCAGATTCACATTGCCGGCAAGACCGCCGCCGATATCGAGCTTGAGAGCGCCGGTGAAGGCTGTCGCGCCGTAACCGTCCGCACCGTAGGTAACTGCAAATGTGCTGTTGTCAGTACCGGTTGCCGCGCCAATACCCGCTTCATAAACGTCGTTGTAACGCAGCGTTTGCGTCAGTGTCGGAGTGTCGTCGTCAACATTGAGCGTCAACGTGCCGGTCGCAACGTCGCCGTCGCCGTCGGTAACGCGATACTGGAACGAGACCTGAAGGTTATCCTCCGTCCCGACAGTGTCGTGCTTTACCGCAGCCAGTTGGGTAACCTGATAGGCGCCAGTCGCCGGATCCGTGACCACGACTTTGAAGACACCCACATAGGCGCCGTTCTGCAGCTGTGTGATCGTCATCGTCTTGCTGTCAGCGGACAGATCGTACCAGAAGCCGTTCGGCAAGGTCAGGCCATTGGGTGCCCAAAGAACCGAAGCGGTCCCGTCGCCGCCGCCGCTGTGCGACAACACACCGGTCAGTATGGAGTTTTCGGCGTCATCGCCAGCGCCTCCGGGGTTGCCGCCGCTCAATGCGTCGTCATCAAGGGCAATCACCGCGTTCGCTGCAACCGTCGGTGTATCATCATCGACGTTGATGCTCAGCGTTCCTCTAACCTGATCACCATCACCATCGGTGACATCGTACGAGATTGTGAACTGGACATTATCCTCGAAGCCCGGAATCGTGCCCTGCGGATGGTCGATCGGCGCGACCTGCGCGACAGAGTAAGCGCCAGTCGCAGTATTGGTGATGGTCGCGGTTGCCACCGGCACATAGACTCCACCCTGCAACTGGGTAATCGTCATGACCGTACCGTCGGTGGAAACCGAGAACCAGAAGCCAGAGGGAAGCGTTAGTCCGGCAGACGACCAGAGGACGGATGCCGTGCCATCAACTCCGCTGTCGTGCGCCAGCGTGCCGGTCAGGGCGGCACCGTTGATATCGTCGCCATCTCCTCCGAAATTGCCACCCGAAAGAACGTCCTCATCGATCTGCACAAGTGTATTGGCAAAAACACGCGGCCCGTCATCATCGAAGCTGATCTTGTCGCCGATAGTGACGGACTTCGAGATCACGTCGCCATCATGGTCGGTGGCGGTGATGACGGCCGAGATCTTGCCGGCGAGACTGATCGCCTCGTCGTTCGAGCCGGTATTTGGATGCGCCAGAGACATGTATTGCGCGACGCTGACATCACCATTCGGCTGGATCGCAATCGCAAAGGCGGCTTCGCCGCTGGCAATACGACCAACCACCACGTCGCCTTGCATGGACAGAGTGATCGCCTGGCCCTCGGTAGTGAACAGGCCGGAGGCGACATTGTCGATCCGCAATGTCAGGTTGCTCGTCACCGTGTCGTCGGTGCCGCCGGTGACCGAGGTGTCGACCACATCATGGCGGGCGTAGATCGCTCCGCCCATGTCGGCATCCGAGCCCTTGACGGTGACGCCGTTGAACAGGTTGCGGACGCTGTTGCTGGTCGTGTCGTCGTTCTGGTTGCCCGCGCTTTCGTCGATCGTCACTGAACCGACCGTCGAGATCGACACTTCCGGCACGTCGTCGCGAACCGTGATCAACAGCTTGCCGGACAGATTGACAACATCGCCGTCACCGTCCGTCGCATTGATAACCGCGCCGAAGTTGATCGACGCAAGGCCGTTGGCAAGCGTGGTGTTCTGGCCGTTGCCAGCGGCATGGTCAAGCTGGTCGTACTGACGGAAGGTGAAGGCACCGTTCGTCTCGTTCAACTCCAGGGACATGACCGGACGATCGAAGACCGGCTGGAAGCCGCCGAAGGCGCCATTGACGTAACCGACGATCGCGTCACCGACCACCGCAAAGACGACCGCGCCGCCCTTGGACGTCAACCCAAGGCCATTGAGCGTGGCAAGCGCGTCGGACGTGAAGCTGAAGCCGCCGCCAGCTTGTTGACCGTCGGCGCCAAACGCAACCGTCGAGGCAACGCTGCCCGAAACTGTCGCAGCCAGACCACCGCCCAGAAGCGCAAATTCCGACGACGAGCCATCAGCCGTGCCGTCACTCGGGCTCGTGCCTCCAGAACGAAGGTTGCGAATATCATCCTCGTCCACCGTCGCGCCGATCGATGAGCCGCTGAAAACAGGCGCATCATCGATGACATTGACGGTGAAAGTGCTGCTGCTGGCATCGCCATCGCTGTCGGTGGCGGTGTAGTTGAAGGTCAGCGACAGGCTGTTCTCGCCGTCGCCAGTCGCATGATCGAGCGGCTTGACCAGCGTGAAGTCATAGCTGCCGTTGGCAGCATCCGAGACCGAAGCGTAGAACACGACATTGGCCGAGCCTTCGCCGGTGATCGCCGTCGGGGCAGTCTCGCCGGTATAGCCGACCAGCACGCCGTTGATCAGGGTGGTCGAAACCGCCAGGCCAAGCGAGGTCAGCGTCGCACCGTTGGCGCCGGACACTGCGACAGTGGTGTTGGTGAAGGCAACCGTGCGATCGTTGGCACCGCCGGCATTGGCGTTGTCGGCACCCCAGTTGATGTTCAGCGACACGCCCGACACACCAGCCGAGAAGCCGTCGGCCTCTTCGTTGTTGCCGCCGTTGACCGCTTCGTCCTCGACCGTCGAACCCGTGCCCACGTTGGCAACCAGTGCATCATCGATGACATTGACGGTGAAAGTGCTGCTGCTGGCATCGCCATCGCTGTCGGTGGCGGTGTAGTTGAAGGTCAGCGACAGGCTGTTCTCGCCGTCGCCAGTCGCATGATCGAGCGGCTTGACCAGCGTGAAGTCATAGCTGCCGTTGGCAGCATCCGAGACCGAAGCGTAGAACACGACATTGGCCGAGCCTTCGCCGGTGATCGCCGTCGGGGCAGTCTCGCCGGTATAGCCGACCAGCACGCCGTTGATCAGGGTGGTCGAAACCGCCAGGCCAAGCGAAGTCAGCGTCGCACCATAGGTGCCCGAGACCACGACAGCGGGGGTGTTGTTATTGGCGGTGAAGGCAACCGAACGGTCGTTGGTACCGCCCAGATTGGCGTTGTCAGAACCCCAGTTGATGTTCAGCGAAACGCCGGAGACGCCGGCCGACAGAAGGTCATCTGGCTCGTTGTTGC